>JBDTLL010000027.1:0-15170 GCA_039934815.1 Daejeonella sp.
TCAAAGCGTCTTTCCAGCTGCTTACAATTGAGTTTTGTTCTATTTTTTCAAAGGCCAGTTCCAAAGCTTCCCGGTAGGTTAAACACTTTCTGGGAACTATTTCATCAATGCCTTTTTTCTGGCAAATTACCTCGTTTACCATACTATCTACCAAACTTCTGGCAAGTTGGTAAGGGACAGAAGTAACAAAATAGAGCCAGAGTGACGACAATCTCGGGGATAATACCGGAACGCCAATAATCCATCTTTTTAATTTTCTGACAGATGCATAATTCATCAGCATTTCCCGATAAGTTAAAATATCAGGTCCTCCAATATCAAACGTTTTATTTAATGCCTTTTCCTGACCCAAAACTTCGGTTAAATAGGCAATTACATCTCTGATAGCTATTGGCTGACATTTGGTTTTAACCCATTTAGGAGCTACCATGACAGGTAGTTTTTCAACAAGGTCTCTAATAATTTCAAAAGAAGCACTTCCGGAACCAATAATAATTGCTGCTCTTAAAGTTGTGCAGGGAACTTTACCGGAATTTAGAATCTCCTCAACCTTTAATCGGGAAGTTAAGTGTTTCGACAAATTTTCATCGTTTACAATTCCTGTTAAAAAAATGATTTGATTGCAATTTGTTTGTTCAATAGATTCGATAAAATTTGTTGCCGAAGTTGCTTCCAGTTCATCAAATTCATTTTTAGTGGAGCTCATAGAATGAACCAGATAATATGCCGCATCAATATCTGCCGGAATCTCTGTTAAAGTTTCCTTTTTCAGAAGATCACCCGTTATGATCTGAACTTTATCGCTAAACTCACTACTTTCATAGAATCTTCTTTTATCTCTAACCAGGCAAACCACCTCATGGCCTGCTTGTAATAAAACAGGTAAAATGCGGGTGCCGATATAACCATTTGCGCCTGTTAAGAGAATTTTCATGCCTTAAATCTATCCAAATGAGGTTTGTAAGTGTCGGTTTTAACCTCCGCACCTAAATCATGTAAAATATTATACAAACCGAAATTGGTTCGGTTTACATAAATAAAATGTTTAACTCCGCGTGGTTGTTTAAATTCGGGCATTTTTGAAATTTTCTCGCCGTAGCCGTATAATTTTTCAAAGAAATCGTCTTTACTGAAGTCGAAATAACTAAACATATATGGCTGCGCAAAAAGCTCTATCATTTCTTTGTATGATTGATAATAAAATTCTATTTGTTGCGGATCATCATTTTTCTGGATCATTTCTAACTCTCTGAAAGCTCTCATCGTATCTTCTTTATTTGAAAGCATATCAGTAGCAGTAAGCGCAAAAAACGGATAGTAAAAATCATCGGGCATTTGCTTTACGCAACCAAAATCGATAATCCCTAACTTTCCATCAGGAGTTATTAGAAAATTCCCGGGATGCGGGTCTGCGTGTACGGCACGCAACTCATGTTGCTGGAAATTGTAAAAATCCCATAAAGCCTGTCCAATTTTGTTTCTTAATTCCTGCGACGGATTGGTATTTAAAAACTCTTTCAAATGCATTCCGTCAAGCCAGTCCATTGTTATGATGCGTTTGCTTGATAATTCTGGATAATATTCCGGGAAAACCAGATTTTCTATTCCCTTGCAGGCAGCAGAAAATTTAATGGATTGTAAAAGCTCCAGTTCATAATCTGTTTCTTCAAGCAGCTTTTCCTCCACTTCATTCATGTAAATTTCAAGTTCTTTCTGGCTCATGCCGAGTAATCGGAAAGCAAATGGCTTTACCATTTTCAAGTCGGAGGAAATACTATCGCCAACTCCGGGATATTGAATTTTAACAGCCAGCTTCTTGCCGTTTAGAAAAGCTTCATGAACCTGACCGATAGAAGCGGCATTGCTTGATTTTAAATTGAATTTATCAAATATTTCATCCGGCGTTTTGCCGAAATATTTGCTGAATGTGCGCACAATTAATGGTCCGGATAGTGGCGGCGCATTGTATTGCGATAAAGAAAATTGGTCGACATAAGCCTTTGGCAGGATATTTTTATCCATGCTGAGCATTTGGGCAACTTTTAGAGCGCTACCTTTTAATTCACTTAAGGAATTATAGATATCAGTTGCGTTATCCAAATTTAATTCATCCTTATTAAGATCCGGATTGAACAACTTTTTGGAGTAATGCTTTATATAATTTCCGCCAACTTTAAAACCCGTTTTAACAAAACGGGCAGATCGTTCTGTTTTTGAAGTTGGAATACTGTTTTGTTCTTTCATGTTGAGTAAAACTAGGCGGAAGGGAAATTAGAATTTCATATTTTGTTTGATCCCGCCGTTGTTGAATACGAATTTTCCGTAATCAATCAAGCTGTCTAATGGTGATCTTTCAAACAAATCGAATGTTACATTAACTCCCTTTTCAATCGCTTCATCTGTTTTTTCAAAAGCGGCACTACTATCTTTTACCCAAAAATTAAGAATAAAACCTAATTGTACCCACAGCGCATCTTTGTATTTATCTGAAAAAAATCGGCGGTCCAAAAGTTCTCCTGATTCTATTCCTTGTTGAATAATGCTGGCTGCAAAATTTTGAAATATATTTTTAGAACCGCGTAATACTTGTGGAGTAGATAAACCTCCGGAAGCTTTTTTAAGGCTATGTATTACAAAACTGCGTTTGCTTTTCAGCGATTCTATATAGCCGTAAAAAAATGCCAAAGCTTTTTCCCTGGCGGTATATTGCTGCCAGATCTCCTGATTCTGCACTTTATTGATTGCATCTGACGTTAAATCTGTCCACACAGATTCTTCAATTCCTTCAAAGGTTCCGTAGAAATTGTAAAATTCTTCTTCGCTCATATTGTTATCTTTCGCGAAAGCGTAAACCGTTTTTGGATTTTCTCCGTGTGTTAAAATATAGTCTAAATAAGCTTTTTGTAGGTCTTTAGCAGTTGTCATAGATTTAATTTTAATTTGTTTTTTCGCGGGATTGGAATTCTCACCGGACTCTTTTTCTTCCAAATTTTTTTGATAATCCATCACCCGGAAACTTTTTTCCAATATCGCAAATACAATGTTTGAAAGCTTTGAATTTGGTTTCTGTTATGTCATTTTTAAATCAGTATCTTCTGCGGTATTCATTTTCTTACACATCTATGATATGATGAATGAATTGTAACTTCGTAATTTGAATGTTGAGAGAGAAAAATTAAATAACAGGAATGAGTGATAGGATAATTCTAGTTTGGTTCAGGAAAGATTTAAGGATACATGATAACGAAATATTGCTCGAAGCATGCCGCAAAGCGGATTATGTAATTCCTTTTTACTGTTTTGACAAACGCCAATTTGAAATCACTGCTTTTAATACTTTAAAAACCGGCCTTATCCGGGCAAATTTTCTTTTAGAAAGTGTTGCTGATCTCCAAAATTCTTTAAAAAGCCTGGGTAGTGATTTGATTATAAAATTCGGGCTACCGGAAGAAATTATCCCCGAACTGGTCAGGAAATATCAGGTTTCAGAAGTTTATCATCACCGTGAAGTAGCATCTGAAGAAACAGGAATTTCTGAAAATGTAGAAACGGCACTTTGGAAGTTTAAAATAAATCTGAAGCATTTTATTGGTCATACGTTATATCATAAAGAAGATCTCCCTTTTCCGATAAGAGATATTCCCGATGTATTTACCACGTTCAGGAAGAAAATAGAACGTGAAAGTGAAGTTAAACCTTGCTTTGACACGCCTGAAAAAATTGTTTCTCCGGCGAATATGGAGAGTGGAAGTTTGCCTAAACTTTCTGACTTAGGTTTTGAAAATTATGTAATAAAGGATCCTCGGGCGGTTCTGGATTATAAAGGTGGCGAAACCAATGGCACAGCCAGATTGAAATCGTTTTTCTGGGAATCTGATTCCCTCAGGAATTACAAAAATACCAGAAACGAACTGATCGGTAAAAATTATTCGTCTAAGCTTTCAGCCTGGCTTTCATTAGGATGCTTGTCTCCGCGAGAAATTTTCTGGGAAATAAAAAAATACGAAAAGGAGCGGGTAGCCAATGATTCTACTTATTGGCTGTATTTTGAATTGCTTTGGCGAGATTATTTCCGTTTTATGTTTAAAAAGCATGGCAATAAGTTTTTCTTCAAATCCGGATTTAAAGGAAAATTTCCTGACGAAGCGGAAAATCAGCAGGAATTGTTTGATTGCTGGAAATCGGCCCAAACCGGAATACCATTTATTGATGCCAACTTGCGTGAATTGATTCAAACCGGATTTATGAGCAACAGAGGAAGGCAGAATGTAGCCAGCTTTTTAGTAAAAGATTTAAAAGTAAACTGGACCTGGGGAGCAGCTTTTTTCGAGGAAAAATTAATTGACTACGATCCGGCCAGCAACTGGGGTAACTGGGCATATATAGCCGGTGTTGGAAATGATCCACGCGAAAACCGCCATTTTAATATCTTAAAACAAGCGAAAGAGTACGATCCTCAAGGGGATTATGTACGGCTTTGGATTCCGGAACTTGAAAAAATACCCGGTTCGAAAATTCATGAACCCTGGACATTATCTGACGAGAAATTGAAGGCTTACAACGTTTCTATTGGGAAATCTTATCCCACACCTTTATCAGAAGCAACTACAATCTGATTGTTGCAACTATTGATAATAAATTGAAGCAAACATACAAAGCGGCATCAATTTCGCTGTAAAATTGACCAGTTCAATTAGTTAAGAGTCTCAAATCGCAAATATCTTTATTCCAAAGCACTGCATGCACATTAAAGAAATCTGCAATATTTTACTATTTATCAGTCTGCAATTGGCAGAACCTGAAAAAATCGAAAATCATTAAAATTATGGCTTTTTATAGCCTTAAAATCTTATTTTTGTCTCCCAATAGATGTTATTTAAATGGATAAATTATCTTACCTCAGTAACGCAAGCGCTAATTACATAGATTCAATCTATCAATCATATAAAGAAGATAATTCCTCTGTTGATTTCGGCTGGCAGAAGTTTTTTGAAGGATTTGATTTTGGTAGAGGTTCTGAAGCGGGAACTGTAAGTGTTGAAACGCCTGAGCATTTTTTTAAAGAAATCAATGTTCTGAATTTAATAAATGGCTACCGCGAACGTGGTCATCTTTTTACTAAAACAAATCCTGTTAGAGAACGCCGCTCTTATTATCCCGGAAAGGAATTAGAAACTTTTGGTTTAAGTGATGCAGACCTGGACATTGTTTTCAATGCAGGTGTAGAAGTTGGACTGGGCTCGGCCAAACTTCGCGATATTTTAGAACTTTTAGAGTTAACTTATTGCCAGTCTATTGGTGCCGAATACAGATATATTCGTAGTCCGGAAAAAATCAAATGGTTTGAACAGCGTATGGAAACTGAGCGTAATACGCCCAACTTTTCCATCGACACTAAAAAGCGTATCCTTAAAAAGCTGAATGAAGCCGTTGTATTTGAGAATTTTTTGGGAACCAAATTTCTTGGACAAAAGCGTTTCTCTTTAGAAGGAGCAGAGTCTGTAATTCCGGCTCTGGATTCTGTAATACAAAAAGGTGCCGAATTAGGTATTGAAGAATTTGTGATCGGTATGGCGCATCGCGGTCGTTTGAATGTGCTGGCCAATATCATGAACAAAACCTACACCGATATTTTTTCTGAATTTGAAGGTAAAGGATATGACACTAAATCGCCTTTCGGCGGAGATGTAAAATACCATCTGGGATATTCTACAGACGTGGAAGTTGAATCGGGTAAAATGGTTCATTTAAGCCTTTGTCCAAATCCATCGCATTTGGAAGCAGTAGATCCGATTGTTGAAGGAATGGTGAGGTCAAAAATCGATTTTAAATACGATGGAGATTATAAACGTATTGCACCAATTCTAATTCATGGTGATGCCTCTTTAGCCGGGCAGGGAATTGTTTACGAGGTTTTGCAAATGGCAAAACTGGAAGGTTACCGCACCGGCGGAACAATTCACCTGGTAATTAACAATCAGGTTGGTTTTACAACCAATTTTAAAGATGCACGGTCATCCACGTATTGTACAGATTTGGCCAAAGTAACTCTATCGCCGGTTTTCCATGTAAATGGAGATGATGTTGAAGCCTTGGTTTACGCAATTAATTTAGCGGTAGAATATCGTCAGAAATACCACAATGACGTTTTTATCGATATATTATGTTACCGTCGTTATGGTCATAATGAATCTGATGAGCCGAAATTTACACAGCCACTTTTATATAAAGCCATTGAAAATCACGCTAATCCGAGGGAAATTTATAATAAGAAATTAACTGCACAGGGAAGCGTTGACGCCAGTCTTGCTAAAGAAATGGAAAAAGATTTCAGAGCATTACTGCAGGAACGTTTGAATGAAGCTAAAGAAGACCAGGAGTTCTCAGAAGTTAATCCGGTGTTTTCAGGCGCCTGGAAAGGCTTGCGTTTAGCCACTGCTGAAGATTTAGCTTCGACTACTAACACAGCTGTAACTAAATCCGAGTTTTTAACTATTGCTGATAAAATTACCGCTTTGCCATCCGACAAAAAGTTCTTTAGAAAAATAGAGAAGCTTTTTGATGATCGGAAAAGGATGATTGAAAATGAAACTTTCGATTGGGCAATGGGCGAATTGATGGCGTATGGCACTTTGTTAGAAGAAGGTTTTAGAGTTCGCGTTAGCGGACAAGATGTTGAAAGAGGTACTTTCTCTCACAGGCATGCTGTTTTAACGTTAGAAGATTCTGAGGAAGAATATGTGCCGTTAAAGCAGTTAGAAGACGGTAACGCTAAATTTGATATTTACAATTCTCATCTTTCTGAATACGGAGTGTTGGGATTTGAATATGGATATGCATTGGCAAATCCAATGTCGTTAATTATTTGGGAAGCGCAGTTTGGAGATTTCTTTAACGGAGCTCAAATAATAGTCGACCAGTTTATTGTGAGCGCCGAAACTAAATGGCAGCGTTCTAATGGTTTGGTATTGTTGCTTCCACACGGATACGAAGGTCAGGGGCCGGAACATTCTTCTGCACGGATCGAACGCTTTTTAGCTGCATGTGCAAATGATAATGTTCAGGTAGCTAATGCAACAACTCCTGCTAATTTCTTTCACCTATTACGCAGACAATTAAAACGCGATTTCCGTAAACCTTTGGTTGTTTTTACGCCGAAAAGTTTACTGAGAAGTGCGCAATGTGTTAGTAATTTAAGTGAGTTTACGGATGGTCATTTTCAGGAATTAATTGATGATTCCTATGTTAAAGGAGCGGAAGTTAAGCGAGTTTTATTCTGTTCTGGAAAGATATATTACGACCTTCTGGAAAAACAACAGGAAGATCAACGTAAAGATGTGGCTATTGTTCGGGTTGAGCAGTTATATCCAATTCCATACAAACAATACGATGCTGTAAAAGCAAAATATAAAAAAGCAAAAGAATTTGTTTGGGTTCAGGAAGAGCCTGAAAATATGGGTCCCTGGCCTTTTATTTCCCGTAAGTTCCGCGAATCAGATTTTAATTTTAAACTTGTATCCCGTAAGGAGAGTAGTAGTACCGCTACCGGGTATGCGAAACAACATATTGCGCAACAGTTAAATATTATTGGAAAAGCGTTTGAAGATGTTGCCGGAGCCGGTGTTAAAAAGCAGGTTGAGAATGCCACAAACAAAGTTGTTAATATAGACTAATACGATATAATCAAAACCATATGAGTTTAGAAATCAAAGTTCCGCCGGTAGGCGAATCTATTTCAGAAGTAGTTTTATCCAGCTGGATTAAAAAAGATGGCGATTACGTTGAAATGGATGAGGTAATTGCCGAATTAGAGTCAGATAAAGCCACATTTGAGCTTACTGCCGAAATTGCGGGAACTTTAAAAACCATAGCAAATGAAGGCGATACTTTGGCAATTGGTGCTCCGGTTTGCCAGATTGAAGAAGGATCTGCCCCGGTAGAAACTGCCGTGGCAGCTAAAAGCGAATCTGCTAATGCTTCATCAACAGAAGCTCCTGCGCCTGTTGCTGCAACTGCAGAGAAATCCACCTCGTACGCTTCAGGTGTTCCATCGCCGGCGGCCGCAAAAATACTCGCGGAAAAAGGGGTAGAAGCTTCGTCTGTAAACGGAACCGGACCATCCGGCCGTATTACAAAAGATGACGCAAATAAAGCGGAAAAAAAGCAAGCTCCAAAACCACAAGCGCCCGCTGCAGAAACTTCTGCTGCTACGGTAGCAGGCAGCCGTAATGAGCGTCGCGAAAAAATGTCGTCTTTACGCAAAACTGTTGCCAAGCGTTTGGTGACGGTAAAAAATGAAACCGCCATGCTAACTACTTTTAATGAAGTAGATATGCAACCGGTAATGGAATTGCGCTCTAAATACAAAGATAAATTCAAGGAGAAATTTGGTGTTGGTTTGGGCTTTATGTCATTCTTCACCAAAGCAGTTTGCGAAGCCTTGAAAGAATTTCCTGCTGTTAATGCACGCATTGATGGCGAAGAAGTTATTTACAATGATTTTGCTGATATTTCAATTGCAGTGTCTGCGCCAAAAGGTTTAGTGGTACCAATTATTCGTAACGCAGAATCTATGAGCCTTGCTCAGATTGAAAAATCTGTTATGGAACTGGCAGGCAAAGCTCGCGAAAGCAAATTAACACTGGAAGAAATGACCGGCGGAACGTTTACAATCACCAATGGTGGTGTTTTTGGTTCGATGATGTCTACGCCAATAATTAACGCTCCACAATCCGCGATTTTAGGAATGCATAACATCGTAGAGCGGCCGGTTGCGTTAAACGGACAAGTGGTTATTCGCCCAATTATGTACGTTGCTTTATCATACGATCACCGTATTGTTGATGGTCGTGAATCTGTTGGATTCCTGGTTCGTGTAAAACAATTATTAGAAGATCCTGCCCGCTTATTGCTGGGAGTTTAAAATAATCCCTTAAAAAAATAACCCCGTTCGCGGGGTTATTTTTTAACCTGAAAATTTAGAACTATTCTAAAATTATGTCATCTAAAGATTTCAATGCAGATTTCTTTTTAAAGTTTGTCAAATTCGGAGTAGTTGGTTTTTCGGGTATTTTTGTCGATTTCGGAATTACTTATCTCTGTAAAGAGAAGTTTAAAATTCATAAATATATCGCCAATTCACTGGGGTTTACGGCGGCCACAATCTCCAATTACCTGTTAAACAGATATTGGACGTTCCATAGCAATGATCAAAACCGCATCACACAGTTCGGGAAGTTTTTTGCCATTGCGATGGTCGGTTTGATTTTAAATAATCTGCTGATTTATCTTTTTAATGATAAACTCAAATTCAACTTTTACCTCTCAAAAGTTTTTGCAATTGCCATTGTCTCCATCTGGAATTTCTTTGCTAATTACCTTTATACCTTTGCAGGATAATTTTTTTGAATGATTAATAGATTTAAAAACGGATCTGAGCTGTTCATTGGTTTTTTAATCATCTGGACGTTAATAAACGCTATTCAGGCAGGCTTTATGGAACTGCATCCGGATGAAGCCTATTACTGGATCTATTCCCGTTTTCTGGATTGGGGATATTTTGATCATCCGCCAATGGTGGCGCTGTTTATTAAAGCAGGAGATGCCTTATTTCATTCTAAATTTGGCTTGCGATTATTCACCATAATTACAAACACTATTTCGGTTTATTTCCTGTGGGAAATCCTCAAAAAATACTCGAGGGACGTGAAGCTGTTCATTATTCTATTCAGCTCCATCTTAATTTTCCATATCTATGGATTTATAACCACGCCTGATTCGCCACTTTTTTTCTTTAGTATTCTATTCTTTTATGTGTATCAACGATACGTAGAAGAGGATAAAGCCAAATGGGCAATTTTGCTTTCGCTGATAATTGCGGGAATGTTTTACAGTAAATATCACGGAGTTTTGCTCGTTTTCTTTACCGTTATTTCCAACTTTAGTTTATTTAAAAGACCTTCCTTTTATTTCATAATCGGTTTAGCCCTTGTACTTTTCCTGCCTCATATCTACTGGCAAATCCAGAATGGTTATCCGTCCTTGTATTATCATTTAATTGATCGGTCGTCAAAACCTTACCAGTTTCAATATACAAGCGATTATTTATTGGGACAGTTATTAATTGCCGGACCTTTGGTTGGATGGTTTTTGTATAAGGCAGCGGTTTCGGTTAAAATAAATGATGTTTTTATCAGGGCTGTAAAATTTAATTTTTACGGGATCTTTATCTTCTTCCTGTTAAGCACATTTAAAGGCCGTGTTGAGCCGCACTGGACATTAATTGCTTTTACACCTCTTTTTGTTCTCAGTTATCTTTATTTAAATCAACGTCCGGCAACAATTCGCTGGTTCAAAAAATTGGCTTTCATAAATATTGCGTTAATTCTTTTGGTTCGTATACTTTTAATAATTCCCTTTCCGGGGATAAAAGACAATAAACAGGTAGCGTATTATTTTGGGGCAAAGAAATGGGCTAACACGTTGAAAACTTATGCCGGCGATTCCCCTGTAATTATTCTGGGCGGTTTTCAGGAAGCTTCACAATATGATTTTTACAACCGTACGCTTCAGGGATTTGCCTATGATAGCCGCTTTTACCGCAAAAATCAGTTCGATATTTGGCCGCTTGAAGACAGTCTTCAGAATAAGCGGTCGTACTATGTTAACAAAGAAAGTCACGGAACAGATATCAAGCAAGATACAATCAGAAGCGCAAAAGGTATTTTTTATGGCCGATGGATAAATAACGTCCGGATATTTCAAAAAGTAGCGATAGAAACTCAGGCTGATGACGATCGTTGGAAAGCATCCGGATTACGGAAGTTAAAATTGAGTATTTATAACCCGTATAATCACTCTATTGCCTTTGGGAATAAAAATCAGGAATGGAAATGCAGCCTGGAATATGGATTTATGTTGAAGGGGAAGATAAATGACTTTAAACCTGTAGGGAGCAACTTTAACAACCTGATTATTCCTCCAAACCAGTCCGTTGATATTTCTGTAGTTATTCGGGCACCGGCAAATCCCGGCGAATATAAACTGATATTTTCCATCAGAACAGAACCTTTTCCGGGATCAAGAAATAGCCGTATGATACCGGTAACAATTAACTAATTTTAAAAAATATTCATGAAATATCTATTCACGTTTTTAATTCTTTGCAGCGTTTTATTTAATCTTAAAGCGCAGGAAATTGAGGGCTCAGTTTCAGTGCATGGCTTTGCAGATAATCGTGAATATGCCCGGTCAAACCGTTTTTCTCAAACTATTTTTGGTACCCGTTTTTCTCCCGAAATTGGGTTACGATTAGATTCTGTTCACCGCATTCGTATTGGATTTAATGCTTTGCATGAGTTTGGTTCACCAAAATTTACAAACAAAATAGATCCGGTTATTTATTATCAATATCAAAAAGATCAGTGGGATTTTTATATCGGCGCTTTTCCCAGACAAAACTTATTGACCAATTATCCGCGATTGATTTTTAACGACACCTTAAATTATTACCGTCCCAATGTGGAAGGAATGTTATTAAAATATCAGAAAAATCAGTTTAAAGAAACTTTGTGGATAGACTGGACCAGTCGCCAAACGGATCTGGACAGAGAAACCTTTTTATTCGGTTTATCCGGCAAATATCAAAAAGGTTTATTCTTTACAGAACATTATGCCATGATGTTTCATAATGCGGGTCCCGGTATAGATATTCCCGGCGATCATATTCAGGATAATGGTGCCGCCAATTTAAAAGTCGGATTAGACCTGAGTCATAAAACCATTTTAGATTCTCTAAGTTTATCTATTGGCGGAATCATGTCTTTTGAAAGAACACGCAGTATTGGCGACTGGCAAACACCAAAAGGATTTATTATTGAGATGGATGCCGCTTACAAGCGATTTGGGCTGACTAATACATTTTATCATGGCGAAGGTCATCATTTAATTTATGGCGATAAATTCTATACTGCAAAAACTTATAACCGTACAGATCTAACCTTTACACCCATCAGGTATAAAAACATTGAAGGGAAATTTATTTTTTCATACCATTTTCTCGAAGGTGTTATTGACAATCAACAGGCTTTTACATTGAGATATAACATAACAGGTTCTAAAAATCTAAATTCACAACGATAGCGTAGTCTAAGTACGCTTTGTGACTATTTTATAACATAATATGTGTTTAAACAGATAATTAAATTTATCTGATTCAATAAATTTGTACTATAAATCACTCTCGGGTTTAGTTACTATTTAACGCTCTGTATTATTATGAAACTGAAGGTTTTCTTCATCTTATCAGGTTTTATTTTAACCTTGATAGATACTGCTTTTGGAAGATATTCTGATAGCACTTTTTACCAAAATGTTTCTTTGGAATTGTCAGGATCCGTAAAGCCTGCCGTTTCCGGTCGGTCTAAATTTTATATACAATCTGGTTTTAATTGGGAAAGGTATAGCAAAAGTGATATTCGTTTTGAAGGGCCTGGATATGATTTTACTTTGCGTGATGTTGTGGCACACAATCAGCCTTCTAAAGGAAGTTTGCAGTATAACATTCATTTCGGGTATAAATTAAATGATAAATACAGCATTTTGCTCGGCTGGGATCACATGAAATACGTAGTTGATATTCCACAGCAGGTAAGAATAAATGGGTACATAGAATCAACTGTTTCTGATCCGGCAATTCCAACAGGGCAATATGAAGGCGTCTATAATGAAGAGCTGATCACCTTAAATCCGGATTTCCTTACACTGGAATACACAGATGGTTTTAATTATATAAAGTTGGGTGGAGAAAGGCAGCAACCGCTGTTATCATTTGGGAAAGGAAATTCTAAACTCGGTTTAACAACAGGTTTGGCAGCGGGGGTGATTATGCCCAGGGCGGATGTGAAATTATTTAATGTTGGTGATAATAATAAACTAAACATTGCAGGTTGGGCAGCTTCCGCCAATGCGGGATTAAAATTAAACATTACCAAATCCCTTTATCTGCAGGGCAGCCTGGAAGGAGGTTACGCTAAGATGTTTCATGTTTACACCACCGGGAGAAATGACGTAGATAAAGCGAGTCAGCAGTTAACTTTTCTGCAAAATTATTGGCTGATAGGAGTAGAGTTTTAAGATTTAAGTTTTAAAGATGTAAAATAAAAATGCCCGGCAAAACCGGGCATTTTTAATATCATAATTGAAGTGAATTACATTCTTGAAATATTTCCCGATCCGCTTTTAGTTTTAGAAACTTGTGGATTTCCGCTATAGCGGATATTTCCTGAGCCGCTAACTGCCGCATTTAGAGTTTTATCTGCTTTAATGTGCACATTGCCAGAACCGCTTACCTTCACATCGGCAATATCGGCGCTGAAGCTTTTGCCGGCAAAACTTCCTGATCCGCTTACTTTTATCATTGCCTTGTTTGCGTTTCCGCCGATGTTAATTTCACCGGAACCGCTAATGTTGCTTATATATTCATCCGCCTGAACGTTTAAAAAAATATTTCCGGAGCCGCTAACCGAGTTGGTTAGTTTTGTCGCTTTAACTGTTCCCTCAATACGAATATTTCCTGATCCGCTAAGGGTAATGTTATTTAAAGATTTAGCATGAATGTAAACTGTCACTTTTCCCCAGCCTTTTTTCCAGTTCCAGTTACTGGAATGTTTTTTTGTTCTGATCTTTAAAATCCCGTCTTCTACAACAGTTTCAATTTCTTTCAGCAACTCTTCATCTCCTTCTATTTTTAAGCTCTCGGTATTTCCCATCGTAACTTTTACATCATAACTTCCTGACGAGGAAATTCCCTTAAAGCCAGAAACCTGACGATTTTCGGTAGACGCACGTCTTTTGCTGCTGTTAGTTTCAATAGAGGTTTTTGCCTGTAAATTGCTTGTAGAAGATATTAACAGGGCTGCAATTGCTAAAATTCCGGTAATTTTTTTCATAAGATCATTTTATTTTGCCATAAATAAATGTTCATAGCATTCTAAGTTTGTTTGTATATCAGACGCCAAACCTTGCTGAAACGTTGCATACAAAATGAAATTAGTTTTTCTTTACCGGGATAACGTAGTAAGATGGATCAATGGAAATTTCAGTTGATTTAATTTTCATGCTTTTTTCTTTCGTATCCGGATGTAAGACTAACTTTTTGTCTCCGGCTATAATTTCCACAGGCATTGTAAAATTTTCAATTACGTTGCTGTATTTGTATTCTAAAATTCCGTTTTTAATAGAGTATTGTAATTGAGGAATTTTGGTGGTTCGTAAATACTGATCAAAAATGGGTTGCAGGTCAATACCTGATTTTTTGATCATATATTCTTCAACTTCATGTGTATTCGTTGTTTTCAAACCAAACTCCTTATTCAGTCCGCGTAAAATGGCAAGCCATTTTGTATCGTCATTTAAAATAGCTCGAATAGTTTGGAGCATGTTCGCACCTTTATAATACATATCACCAGAACCTTCTGTGTTCACATTGTACGGACCGATAATTGGCTTGTCATTCGCTATATTTTGCCTAACGCCTTTAATATATTTAATGCCATCATCTTTCCCTTGTTTGCATTCAACAAATAGCCCTTCAGAATACATGGTAAAACCTTCGTGAATCCACATGTCTGCGATATCTTTTGACGTGATATTATTGCCAAACCACTCATGCCCGCTTTCATGCACGATGATATAATCCCAGGTTAAACCTAATCCTGTTCCGGATAAATCCCGGCCACGGTAGCCTTTTTGATAGTGATTGCCATATGCAACGGCACTCTGGTGCTCCATTCCTAAGTATGGCGTTTCTACCAATTTGTAACCATCGCGGTAGAAAGGATATGGCCCGAACCAGTGTTCGAAACAGGATAACATTGGTTTTACATCTGCGTTAAACTGGGTTTTTGCCTTATCTAGATTCTCTTTTAAAACATAATAATCGATGTCCAGCTTACCGTTTTCTCCCTGCAACGTGTCAGAAAAATGAGCGTAATCAGCAATGTTTACCGAAACCGTGTAGTTGTTAATGGGATAAGAAACAAACCAGTTGAACTTGGTATAACCGTCGTCCAATTTCTGACTTGAAACAAGCCGGCCATTACTCACATCGGTCAATCCCGGCGGAACCGAGATGCTGATCATCATGCTATCCACTTCGTCTGCCTGATGAT
>JBDTLL010000028.1:0-14897 GCA_039934815.1 Daejeonella sp.
CTATGGCCAGAGAAATTTTAGAAACTAAAAGAAAAGCTTTAAAGATAAACTTAGACGATGCTATTTACGGCACTTTCGCAGAAATTGGAGCGGGACAGGAGGTGGCCAGAAATTTCTTTACGGCTGGTGCAGCTTCCGGAACGGTTGCAAAAACAATGTCTGCATATGATATGGTTTTTAGTAACGCAATTTATGGAACAGAAGATTCTGGCAGATATGTTACAAAATCCAGGTTAATTAAAATGATCGGGGTGGAGTTTGATTTGCTTTCTGAGCGTTTATGTGGTCCTAAATATCAGAATAAAACGTTTTTCGCTTTCGCGGATACTGTAACTACATTAAATTTTAGTAAAACTAATGAGCCGCACGGGTGGCTTGGAATACGTTTTCAGGTTACGCCTGGTGGCGATTTTAATGATATAATTTTTCACGTAAGATTGCTGGATAGCGATTCGAATCTTCAGCAGAATGTTTTGGGTATTTTAGGAGTAAACCTGGTTTACGCCGCGTATTATTATAACAATGATATCCAGGCCATGATCGAATCGTTGGTTGATAACTTGTCTGATGGTTCTGTAGAAATCGATTTGGTAAGTATAAAAGGTCCGATATTCGACAATGCGAATGACCGGTTGGTAAATCTGTATTTAATAGCGAAAGGTTTTTCCGGAGCTGCAATTTTTGACGAAGAAGGTCGGGTGCGACAAAATAAAGATCTGCTTTATAAAAAAGATGTAATGATTTTGCGAACCAAATTCGGTCAGAAATCTACACCTAACTTTGATTTGTTTAACAAAGCGGTTGAACAATTTAAACGAACGCAGAATCTTGATGACAAAAATATTATCGTGATTATAGAAGTGTTAATGACCAATTTAATGCAGGATGAAGCTGCAATTAACAAAGAAGATTTAGAAATTGTGGCAGACAGAGCAAAGGAATTATGCGCTACAGGAAATCATGTAATTGTATCAAATTTTACTAGAAATCATAAACTTGCACAATATTTAGCACGATGTAAACCTAAAAGTGTTGGTATTTCTACAAACATTTCTAATCTTAAAAATATATTTAATTCAAATAATTACAGTTCAAATTACACAGACGAATTACTGGCATACATCAGCGATTTGTTCAGCAAAAATGTAAAATTGTATGCTTATCCGTATCTGAATAAAAAGACGAATGAAATTATTACAACCCGTAATATGCCTGTATCCGCGGAAGCGAAACCATTATTTGAATTCCTGATTCAAAACGGTTATATAACTGATATTGATAATTACGATACCAAGTTTGTAAAAACAGTTTAGCAATTTGCTAAACTGTTTTCAAATCTATTACTAGTCACGCATGTTAATATATTGTAACGGCTGACCGAAATCTTCGTTTTTGCAGAGTGAAATAACACCTTGCAAATCGTCAATTTTTTTGGCCTGAACACGCACCTGGTCATCCATAATTGATGCTTGCACTTTTAGTCCGCTGTCTTTTATTTTCTTAACAACTTTCTTGGCAGTTTCTTTATCCAAACCCTCTTTAATCTTTATTTCTTTGCGGATCATGTTTCCAGAGGCATAATATTCTTTGCCCAGGTCCATACTGTTTGGATCCAGATGTTGCTTTACCATTCTTGAAATTATTGAGTCCTGAATTGCTTTTAAACGCATATCATTTTCAGTTACTATCGTGATCTCATTTGTTTTTTTATCAAGATCAATGGTGCTTTTTGAATCATTAAAATCATAACGATTTAAAATCTCTTTTTTAGCAGTATTAATGGCGTTGTCTAACGTTTGTCCATCTACTTTACTTACAATATCAAATGTTGGCATAATCTTTAATCTATTGGGAAAGTAAATTATTGTTGATATATTTAATTTTTAACGAATTTAGCTCTAATCTTTTAATTTATCACTCCAAATTATGAAAGCAAAAAAAGCAAAAAGCTCTAAGAAAGCTGCAAAGAAACAAACAAAACGTGTAGCAAAAAAACAATTAGAAGCTACAATTTCAGAAAAATTTGTTGAAGCTATACGGAGTCTTGGTCATGATGCTGGAAAGCTGGGAAAAGATATTAAGAAGGTGAGTAAAAATTTGGCGGAAAAACTTGCCGATAAGGTTGTTGAATTAAAAGATTCTTTTGATACAAAGCCGGAAGTTAAAAAGAAAGCTAAGGTAAAAACTGTTAAAAAACCTGTTACTTCGCCTAAACAAAAACCAAAGCAAATTGTAAAGGCAGAAAAAGAAATAGCAAAAGTTAAAACGGCCTCAGGCTCAGATAAAACACCTGTAAAAAGAGCTTACACACGAAGAGCTACAACTGTTAATGCTACTTCGACCGATGCTAAACCTGTTAGAAGAAGATCAACAAATACGGCTGCATCTACTGCAACTCCGGCAAACAAAACACGCACAGTGCGTAAAACAACTACTACCGCTGCTGCTGATAAAACAACGGCAGCAAAGCCAGTTAGAAAAACGGCAGTTAGAAAAGCTCCTGTAAGAAGAACTCCGGTAAAAAAAGAAGTATCCGCAGCTAAAACTGAATCTAATAATGCTGAAGTAAATGTTGCCCCAACTACAGGATCAGCGTCAGATAATTCGACAAATCAAAATCAAAACGACAATGTTAATTAGTTGATTTTTATCTGTGATGATAATGTGCTGTTAACATTAAATTAACAAAAGAATATACAAATTTGCAGTCCTGACCTTTAAAAGTTAGGACTGTTTAGTTTATGCAAAATGCCGAAGAATATTCCTCTTATAAATCGTGAAATCAGCTGGTTGTCATTTAATGACCGCGTTTTGCAGGAGGCCGCCGACAAAAAAGTTCCTCTGGTAGAACGTATCCGTTTTCTGGCTATTTTTTCTTCAAATCTGGATGAATTCTATCGCGTTAGAGTTGCAACTTTAAATCGTTTAACTAATTTAAATACAAAAGTTAAAGAGCTATTTGGTTACAATCCTAAAAAGATATTAACAGAAATTAAAAGTATTGTTGTTAGGCAGGAAAGAAAATTCAATCACTTGTTTGAAGACGATATTATTAAAGAACTGGCTGCTCAGAAAATATTTATCATCAATGAAATTCAATTAAATGTTTCAAGAGGACAGTTTGTAAGAAAGTTTTTCAGGAGTAAAATTTTAAGCACATTAGTGCCGGTAATGCTAAATGATGATGACGTTTTCCCGGAACTAAAAGATAGAAGCATTTACTTTTTAGTAAAGCTTACCAAGCATAAAACAAAAGATAAAATCAGCTATGCGCTTATAGAAATTCCCACAGATAATCTGGACAGATTTGTGGTTTTGCCAGAAACAAATAATCTTAAATTCATTATTCTGATTGATGACATCATCCGCTATTGTCTGGATGATATATTTTTCATTTTTGATTATGATAGCATTGAAGCGTATTCAATTCAGCTAACCCGTGATGCAGAATTAGATCTGGACAAGCAAGTGAGTGAAAAGTTTATAGATGCTTTAACTAAAAGTTTGCAAAAAAGGAGCAAAGGGAAACCTATGCGTTTGCTGTATGATACAGACATGCCCATGGATATGCTTACGTATTTGGTTGCAAAATTAGATCTCACAGCAGATGGATTGATCCCTGGAAACAGGTACCATAACTTTAAAGATTTTATCGATTTCCCAAATGTTGGCGGGCCAAATTTAGAATATCCAAAAGCGCCGCCTTTGCCCATTAAAGATTTAACTGCCGGTAAAAGTATTTTTGCTCAAATTGCGCAAAAAGATTATCTGATCAATCTTCCTTACCAGTCTTTTGATTATATCATCCACTTTTTGCGAGAAGCCGCAATTGATCCGAAAGTTACCGAGATTAATATCACCCTATACAGACTGGCAGAAAATTCGAGAGTAATAAATGCCCTGATAAACGCGGCTAAAAACGGTAAAAAAGTAAATTGTCTTTTAGAGCTTAAAGCCAGGTTTGATGAGCAGGCAAATATTTTCTGGACCAATCGATTAGAAGAAGAAGGATTAATTGTTAATTACGGAATTCTGGATTACAAAGTACATTCTAAGATTTGCCTTGTTAAACGGATGGAAAAAGGGAAGAGTGTTTACTACGCCAATTTAGCAACAGGTAATTTTAACGAGAAAACGGCTCAGCTTTATTGTGATTATAGCTTATTTACAACTCGTAAAGAAATTACCAGCGAGTTGGTAAAGCTGTTTAATGGTTTGCATAAAAAAGTTTTTTATCGCGGTTATAAACATTTAATTGTTTCTCCGCTGGAGTGCAGAAATAAATTTTACGAATTAATTGATCAGGAAATTGCTAACGCTAAAGATGGGAAGGAAGCTTATATAATTCTCAAAATGAATAGTATAAGTGATGAGGAGGCGATTGCAAAATTATATGATGCCAGCAACGCCGGTGTTAAAATTCAAATGATCATCCGCGGAATGTGTTGTTTGATTCCGGGGGTAGAAGGATATAGTGAGAATATTTCGGTGATCAGCATTATTGATAAATACCTGGAACATGCCCGTGTATGGATTTTTGCAAATGATGGTGATGAAAAAATGTATCTGACTTCTGCAGATTTAATGTCAAGGAATTTAGATCACAGGGTGGAAGTTGGTTTTCCGGTTTTGGATGCAAATATCCGTAAAGAAATTAGAGACGTTATAGACATCCAGCTAAAAGACAATACTAAAGCCCGGGAGATTAATCAAAACAACAACAATAAATATATTAGAAGCAGAAGTAAAACTCAGCACCGTTCTCAAAACGATATTTATTCATACTTAAAATATAAAACGAATTAAATTGAGATACGCCGCTATTGATATAGGTTCAAACGCTGTCAGATTGTTGATTGCGGATATAAATGAAACTGAAGTTGAAGTTACTTTCAAAAAAAATACGCTCATTAGAGTTCCTTTACGCTTAGGTGATGATGCGTTTATAGGACAAAAAATATCTGAACGTAAGTCTGAAGAACTTATCAAAACCATGCAGGCATTTAGAAACCTGATGGATGTGTACAAAGTTGAAGACTACATGGCTTGTGCAACATCAGCAATGCGTGAAGCAAGAAATGGACAAGATCTGGTAAAACAGATCAAAAAAGTAGCCAATATTGATCTGGAAATTGTTGAGGGTAAACGCGAAGCGAATATTATATACTCAAGTCATATAGAGCAACACCTGGAGCGCAAAAAGAATTACCTTTATATTGACGTTGGTGGCGGCAGCACAGAACTTTCCGTTTTTTCTGATGGAGATTTAATTGATTCCAGATCTTTTAATTTAGGCGGAATCAGAATATTAGATAATCAGGATAAAGAAGAAACTTGGTCTGAAATGAGAGAGTGGGTGAAAGAGCAGGCTAAAAATCATAAAAATTTATTAGGAATTGGAACTGGCGGAAACATCAATAGACTCTTCAAAATGTCTGATGAGAAGGAGGGTACGCCTTTAACGTTTAACAAGTTGCGTACGCTGTATTCTTATCTTAATTCGTTTTCTCTTAAAGATCGCATCAATGTGCTCGGCTTAAATAATGACAGGGCCGACGTAATTATACCGGCTTGCGAAATATATCTAACTGTGATGAAGTGGGCAAGTGTGAAAAATATCTTTGTTCCTAAAGTTGGTTTGGTGGATGGCATCATTCAATTGTTAATAGAAAAGAACCTAATTGAAAAATAATATTTAGGACATTTGGGGAAAATACTCCGGTAAATATATTTCGTTTAACTATCACAATAATTTTACTCTCAGATAAAATATAATTGTAATAAGCACAATTGTAACAATTTTGAGCATTTTAAAATTCGATAAACCGTTTTCCTTTCTTTATTGTTAACTTATAATCCGACACAGCTACCTAACCTGATGTTTCAATTATAGTGAATGCTTTATTTTTCGAAAAGCAATAATTCAGGTAAAGTTTTTGATCTGTAACGATTAATATACCCTACCTATGAAAAGAAAAATAGCAGTAATTAGCGAGCACGCATCCCCATTATCCATTTTAGGTGGAAAAGACACAGCCGGCCAAAACGTTTACGTAGCAGAATTATCAAAAATACTTGCAAATTCAGGTTACGAAGTAGATATATACACCCGTTGGGAAGATAAGGAACAGTCTCATATAACAAACTGGAGACCCGGAGTAAGAGTAATAAATGTGAAGGCCGGACCAGTAGAAGAAATTGAAACTGAAAAGTTATTGCCCTACATGCCTGAGTTTAGAGAAAGCATGCTTTCATTTATAAATGCCAGGCAAATTAAATACGACATTATTCATGCTAATTACTGGTTATCTGCTTTGGTAGCGTGCCAGTTGAAGGAAATTTTGGGAGTTCCGTTTGTAGTTACATTTCATGAATTGGGCCATATAAGTAGAATTCACAACGAATCCCCTGATCCGTATTTGCAGGAAAGAATTTCTATAGAACTTGATGTTATTAAAAAAGCAGATCAGGTAATTGCGGAGTGTCCTCAGGATAAATTAGATCTGATGCGATATTACCATGTACCGGCATTTAAAATTACAACAATCCCATGCGGATTTAATCCGGATGAGTTTTATCCGGTTAATAAAACCATGGCCCGTAAAGTTTTAAATTTGGATCAAAACGAATATATTTTTCTTCAGTTAGGACGCTTAGATGAGCATAAGGGTGTTGATACAATCATTCGATCGTTATCCAGATTAAAATCGCTCAAAAAATCTTTCAGATTAATTGTTGTTGGCGGTGATACAGTTGAAGATAATATTTATTCCAATGAAGAAATCAAAAGGCTTCATAATATTGCCGTGGAAATAGGTGTAGACCATTGTGTTTCTTTTGTCGGCAAGAAAAGCCGAGAGATGCTTAAATACTATTACTCTGCTGCAGATATTTTTATAACTACTCCCTGGTTTGAAACATTTGGTATAACTCCCTTGGAGGCAATGGCTTGCGGTACGCCCGTAATCGGTTCAAATGTAGGTGGAATAAAGTATAGCGTTTCAGATGGTCAAACCGGACTATTAACTCCTTCGCGTGATCCTGAAAGTCTTGCCGAGAAGATTTCTTATTTGCTAAATGATGAAGAGTTGTTAAATCAAATGAAAGAAAACGCCCTTACAAGAGTGAATACATTATTTACATGGTCAAATGTGGTTGATCAAATGTCTGTTCTTTACGATAAACTAATGCTTTCCAGAAGACAAACTTCAATTAATCAGACAAAAGAATTTCAAAAAATTATGGTTGCTTAGAACGCAATTTATAGATTTATGAAAAGGCCTCGTTCAATTATTGAACAAGGCCTTTTTTACTTCACACCATTTTTAATATTATGCAAAAAACGGTGTTACTATAGCAGTAACTTGAGCTTTTGTTAACGGCTCATCGAAACTTTCTGTGGCAGAATCAAATGGAATATCTTTTCCATTGATATTTGTAATTTGGATTCCGGCCTGAGTATCCAGCTCTTCGCCATCATAAGATGCCTGAGCTGCTGCCCCTATACCGCTTTCATTTCCGGTAATCCATGGTTTTACCATGGCAAATGAATTTGCCCGACGCATTGAGCGGATATGAGCTGCATGTCTGGCTTCTACGGAATGAATTTGTAAAGCGGCAGTAAGAACCGGATTTGATGATATCAAATTAGCTGCTTGTCCTTTGTAAGCTCTCACACCAGTATCTTCAAAAGCTTGTGCAACAGCTAAAAAAGTAGCATAGTCAGAAAACACCGTAGGGAAAGTACCTTTTGCAGTAAAATCGTAATTGGCAGATTTTACGGGTGTGCCACCAACGCTTTTTATCGCTGTTTCTAAAAATGCCACGTGCGCTTTCTCATGGTCCCGGATAGTTTTGATGGCACTTTTAGCGGCACCTTCCGGGATTGGAGCTAATCTGTATCCTCTTTCGTAGTAGCAATACTCTAAATGCTCTAAGGTTAGGGCAAAGTTTAAAACGCCAATAATATCGTCGGTAGATTGGCCATACGCTTTTTTAAACATTGATCCTAAAGCAAATGGGACTGAAGCTAATGCGATTTTGGTTCCTTTATCAAAAAAGCTTTTCATTGCTTTTCTTCTCGGACTCAGGCGTTCATAAACGTCTCCGTCCACTTTTTCTATTTCTTCTAATAAGTTAACAAGATTCATGATTTTTCGAATTAAGATGTAGGTAAATTACTTGCGTTAATTGGAGTTACAATGTAGGTTCCGGCTATAGCTAAAACTTCAGCCGGCGTTCTCACCACATCCAGGCCGTTTGCGTCAATAACTTCCATATTGGCAAAAGATCCGTTTTCAATAAGATCGCGGATAGATGCTGCATGTCTGGCTTCTACTGATACTATTTTACCTGCTAATAGCAAATAATCAGGAGATTCAATTAACTGTCCAGCGCCGTTATAAGCTGAAACACCCAAATCTTCAAAGGCCTTTGAAGTAGCCAATACGCTATCGCGACTTCCAAAATCAATACTTGAAAAATCAAATTCAAGGTCTGGAATTGCATTTGCACCTAAAGCATTTTTGAAAAATTCGCGGTGAGCAACTTCATGCCTGCAAATGTCATGAAAATAACTTTTTTCAAGTGCTGTTGCGCTGGCATACATCTTTTCTACAACCATGATATAAAATGCTGCTTCTAATTGTTCAAGTGCATAAGCATAATTTAAAATGCCTACGTCGCCCGAACCAAGATCCACGGCGGTATCCAGAGTTTCTGTTCCACCAAATTCTTTTTTACATCCTGCCGCTAATAATGCAACTCCGGCCAATCCGGCACCAGTAAATTGCAAAAACGAACGTCTGGGAAGTTTTGATTTTGAAAACCCACTATTTTCAACGGGTTCATGTTCCATAAGACTAATTTTTTCCATGAGAATTAAAGTTTAAAATTGAATACATAAAAATTTATTACTTATTAATTTAGTTGATTAATAAGACTAACGAAATCGTTTTCTGTACGGATTTTAATGATAGGGTATTGATATTCAATTGTGTATAAGCGTGAAGTTATTACACACTCTTTGAGATTCAGACACAAAAAAAGCCCCGGTTGAATAAACCGGGGCTGGAAAGAGGATAATTTTATTTAGTGATTATTCATTTTCCCTAATGAAGTAGTTAAGGACTTTTTCAGTTTTTCCATTGCGCCACTAACGGCTGAATGCAAAGAATCTGCATAATGAGTCACGGCAATCGGCTTTAAGTTTTCTACTCGGGCTTCAAGCATACAACGCTTGTCTTCTGTACCATCCTTATGACTATTTTCATCACTCAAATGGACCTCGAGACGTGTTATATGGTCAGAAAATCTACTAAGACCATCAGTCAAAACCTGATCATAATGAGTGGTCATTTGCTCCCGGCCTACAATATTGTTGTCAGTATTTATTTGAATTTTCATGTGTTGATTTGTTTATTTACACTAATGTTCATTCAACAACTGTGCCTTGCAGGTAGTGAAATAGAATTATAAATAAAATTTTATATCGAATACAAATAAATCTGAAAATTATAAAGGCTAACTATATAATATTAATGCAGTTGAATCATACTATAAATGGCGCCAATTCTCTTACCTTCTTTTATGCCTTCTTCCATTCCGTCACGGTAGTGAATACCGCCATACATTCTGGAGATTCCAGCTTCTATCGCGAAGTCGCTAAATTTATCAAAATGTCTTGGTGCCATGCCTTTTACATCGTTTGTGTGATCATCAAAAGAAGTATTTTCGCCAAACATCGATGCCATTATTGTTGCGGAAACAGATGACTCCACAGAGTGTCCGGAAGCGTATTCAGGGAAAGGAGGGGTAACTAAAATAGTTTTCCAGTTACCGGTCTGATCAATATATTTATTGATATAAGTTACGGGTCTTATTAAGCTATACTGATATTTTTCTTTCCAGCAGCAGATAAAAGCGTCATTCAACGCAACCCCGAGTCTGGCATAGGCTTCTGCAGCAAGCGCAAGATTTGCATTTTTGTTTTTAAGAACCTGTGTCATTATTGAAAACGAATGTCCGGCAGGAGTAGAGCTTGTTCCCGGATCACAAGACCAGAAATTAGCAATGATTATCTGTTCAGGGGTTGCATTGTTTACCATATTGTAAACTTCTAAAGCCTGCTTATAAAACTCTGAAGATGGATCTGTTGAAAACGCCTTCGGTGGGTTTAGTGTAGTTCCGGTTAAGCTCTCCTTAATAAAGGGACGGTTATTTCCCCAAAATGGTTGAAGTGCACGGTTTGCATCTGTTTGAACCCACATTGCATCTCCAACAGGAGGAGAATAGGATGAAGGGAAATTTGATAAATATCCCGAATCGCCGCCATCGGTTTTCGACCATTCATAAATAGCTTTGCCAACACTTTTTCCATAAGAATTAGATTTGGCTAAAACTTGTGGGTTAACTAATTTTTGGAAATCTAAATTTAATGCATTTTCTAAGGAATCAATTCTATTCAACTTTACATCAACTGCCGACATAAACAAACCTCGCATACTCTCTGCAAATGCAGCATTTGCAGAAGCTGGCCAATAATATTCTGACTGAGATTCTAATAAAGGTAAATTTGGGTGAGAATCTAGTTGGTTTGCTAATGATTTATACCCTGGCATTCCGCCTTTAACAGATTCATATAAAGCTAAACTTGTGTAACCAAAAGCTCTGGCAACAACCGGAGGAGTAAATCCCTTAGTTGTCCAAACCATATCTCTTTCCAGATCTAACCATTTGTTGGCGATAGATGCAGAATAATCACTTGTTAAAGGGTTTGGGCCGGCTGGCTGAATTGGATCTTTTTTACATGAAGTTGCAAAAAGTATAAAAATGACAAATAAAACAAAATTCTTTTGAGTGATTTGTGAAGTCATAATGTTGAAAGATAAGAGTTTAGCCATGCAATATTTAATTCCAAAAGTAAGGTAATTGTTTCGTAAAATAGTGTTATCAAAAATTAAACCAATAGTTATTTCCCAAAAACATTATATTAACGCTTGAAACTAACTATTATAATAGGAAAAACTTTTAATTTGTGAATAATAATCGGTTTGGATGGAAATATTTTATATCTACTTTCAGTTTTTGAATTGATAATTTTAATTATTATTGTTACAATGGAAACACTTCCCAAAGAAAAAATAGAGAAACGAAAATTTTCTGCCGCTATAAGGTTTTGGCACTGGCTAAACGCTTTAGTAATTATTTGTTCGTTAACTACAGTATTAATTAATTCTACTTTAAACGATAGACGAGGCGCCGTTGACGAATACAAACAAAACTCTGAAAATATTACTTTGACCGATGCTCAAATACAATCAGTTATTCATCAGCAGGAAGAAAGAGTTTGGGAGATTCACATCTATTTTGGATACGCCTTAGCTGCTTTATTAGTATTTAGATTGGGTTTGGAATTTTTCCAATTAGCGGATCAGAAGTTTATTAGAAGCATTCAATCTACTTATCGGCACTTCAAAGAAACAAAAGTAAAGCGGTTTAAATCCCAAAAGAATTTTGCTGTTAAGCTTTTGTATCTGGTGTTTTATCTCTTGCTAATTGTTATGACCATTACCGGCTTGTCATTGGTATTTAAAAGCGATTTGGGTTTATCACGAGCTATTAGTCATGATGTTAAAGAGGTTCACGGGTTTTCAATGTATTTAATTTTAGCTTTTATCCTGGCACATATAATTGGTATTTATGTGGCAGAAAGGCATGATCAGAAGGGAATTACTTCGGCCATGATAAATGGTGGAAACTAGATTTCTTTGAGCCGAAACTCAATTCCTAATAGATCATTTTCTATAGTCATTCTACCTAATTTTGATGGGATAGGTAAGTTTTCTCAATCTCAACACGTTACTTTCGGGAGCTGGAACTTTTTAGACTTCACCTCAGCGAGCGGTCATTTTGCTGTTTTGGCATTTCAATGCTTTTACACTTGATGTAATTTCTCAAGTCAGTTTACTGAACTCTTATTACATTTTATGTTTATCTACAGATGTTAAAATTGATCTGAAACAAATTCTATAAAAAAGGGAAAAATGAAAGTATGTTTGAGACCATGAATAATACGGCTTTACTTAGTGCGATCATTGATAATGCGATTGACGGAATAATCACTATTGATTCAAAAGGAATTGTAGAATCCATTAATCCATCAGGATGTGTTTTATTTGGATACAGTCCGGAAGAAGTTATTGGTAAGAATATCTCGCAGCTAATGCCAGAACCACATCATTCCAGACATGATCAATATCTCAAGAACTATCAGACGACCGGTATTCCCCGTATAATTGGTAAAGGAAGAGAAGTAAAGGGAAAGAAAAAGGATGGTTCACTTTTCCCATTCCGTTTAGCAGTAAGTGAAGTGCAGTATGACGGCAGAATAATATACAATGGTTTTATCCATGATCTGAGCCGTGAAAAAGATGCAGAAGGACAATTGCGGGAATACACCAATAAATTGGAAAATTTGGTGGAAGATCGTACCGTTAAACTGCAGTCTTTAATTGCTCAGCTTCAGGAAGCTAAAGAAGAAGTTAGTAAATCATTAGAAAAAGAAAAAGATTTAAACCAGTTAAAAAGCCGTTTTGTTTCCATGGCTTCGCATGAATTTAGAACGCCTTTAAGTTCCATACAACTCTCTGCGTCTTTAATAGATAAATACTCGGTCGAATTTAATAATCCGAATATTGGTAAGCATGTTGGTAAGATTAAAATTGCTATTGCCAATTTAACCACCATTTTAAATGATTTTCTTTCTCTGGAAAGGTTGGAAGCCGGAGTTATTGAGCCAAAATTTAATTCCATAAACGTGGTTAAATTCTCAGAAGAAATTGTAGAGGAAATGCAAATGGTTTCAAAACAAAATCAACACATTATTTATCAGCATACAGGTACACAAAGCTTTATGGATACCGATGCCAGCTTACTTAAAAACGCGATAATTAATCTGATTTCCAACGCCATTAAATATTCCGGTGAAAACACTTTTATTGAATTTAATACAGAAATAAGTGATGGTCGATGCTTGATCACTATAAAAGACAATGGAATTGGAATACCTTTAAGTGAACAAAAAAATCTCTTCCAGGCTTTCTTCAGGGCGCACAATACTGGAACTATTCCCGGTACGGGTTTGGGATTAAATATTGTTGACCGATATGTGAAGCTATTGGATGGACAGGTTGAGTTTGAAAGTGCAGAGAACAAGGGCACTAAATTTACACTGATTTTAAATTGTAAGCATGAAAGATAAAATCCTGATCATCGAAGATAATAATGATATCAGAGAAAGCACTGCCGAAATTCTGGAATTGGCTGGTTTTGATGTTATTACTGCAACGAATGGAAAAGACGGAGTAACGATGGCGCAAAAGCAACTCCCCGATATAATCATTTGTGATATTATGATGCCCGACCTGGATGGTTATGGTGTTCTTTATCTGCTGGAAAAAAATCCGGACACGGCCGTTATACCTTTTATATTTCTTACGGCAAAGGCAGAAAGGTCAGATATGCGCAAAGGGATGGAAATGGGTGCCGATGATTATCTGACTAAACCTTTTGATGATATTGAGTTACTTAATGCGGTTGAAATTCGTTTAAATAAAAAGACTAAACAACACGATTTCTATAGCAACGGCCTAAAACAGTTAGATGAATTTGGCGGCAAAGATGACGATGGTAATGCATTGAAAAATCTGGTAGAACTTAAAAAAATACGCAAAGTAAAAAAAGGACAGATTATTTATTACGATGGCGATGCAGCGCAAGGAATTTATTTGATCTTGGGTGGTAAAATCAAAATCACTAAACAGAGTGAGGATGGAAGGCAATTTCTAACTGAAATTTACCAAACTGATGAATATTTTGGGGTCCATGATGCTTTGGTAGGTCGCATTCATACCGAAACCGCAGAGGCGATGGAAGATAGCAGCATTTGCATACTTCATAAAAATCAGGTTGACGAAATTCTCAACAAATATCCGTCTCAAGCCATGCAACTTATACAATTATTATCGGCCAACCTGCAAAGTAAAGATGAACAACTGGTCCAACTGGCTTATCATTCTGTAAGAAAACGATTAGCCGAAACCTTAATTCGTGTAAAAGAAATTAACAAAAAAACTAATTTCAAAATTTCCAGAGAAGACCTTGCAGCCATGGCAGGCATGGCTACTGAAACTGTAAGCCGAACACTCAGCGATTTTAAAGAAGAAAAACTTATTGAAAAAAAGGGTAGTGAAATTAAGCTTATTGATGAGGAGAAGCTCGCCAGAATGAAGAATTAAATTCTGTTACCAGCGCATTTAATGCGAATTCTTAAAAGGCTTGGTCTCGTAATAAACTTCAAATTCCTAAACCAAATCGTACAAAATTTTAAGTTCAAGACTCAATTCCCATTGTAATTTCTTAAACAATATCGTTTCAAAATTGACAAAGATCATTTTTTTGATTGATGGCTCTCAATATTATATCGTGATGTATTAAATAGATTTGAATAATATTCTATTTATCCAGGTATAATGAAAGCAGTTGTTTACAGTACTCAATCGTTCGAGAAAGAATTTATAGCGAAAGCCAATCATAAAAGGCATGATATAACTTTAATATCAAACACATTAAACCTGCAAACAGTTCAATTTGCCGAAGGGAAGGATGTGGTTATTGTAACCGCTGAGGATGATTTATCAGCAGCGGTAATACTTGAACTCAAACGCCTGAATGTTAAATACATTACCAACCGCTCTAACAGTACGGCTCATATTGATAAAACTCAGGCGGCCTTATCAGGAATTAAAATTGCCAATGTAACAGATTCAACTCCGGAGGAAATTGCGTTACAAACTATTCTTAATTTAGATAATTGGCAAGAAAATAAATGTAATGAA
>JBDTLL010000029.1:0-14712 GCA_039934815.1 Daejeonella sp.
TTGTAGAAACCTTGTCGCCAAAGGTCCGCAATCCTAAACCTAAACTTTCAATTAATTCCGGACCAATTTTAGCATCAGCCATCATTTTATCTAAAGCAGCAGTTGATGAAGGAACTGTCAAAGGAGCTCTTGCTGATGATGAAGTTGGCAAATCACCGTCAAAATCATCGGCTAATTCAGGGTAAACTCTAGACCATGCCGGATCTTTTGCTGGTGGAAAGAATCCGGTAATAAAGAATAAAAATGCCTCAACACCTAATCCGGCTCCAATCATATAATTTCCAAATACACCACCAAGGTGAAGGATCTTAAACAATGCACCCACAATTACAACACTCGCACCCCATGAAATTGAGGTGTGTAATAAATCTACCTTTTTCTTACCAGCCATATTAATTTATAATTTTTTTAAAATATTATTAGTCTTGAGATTTGTCTATTGAATTAAACGACTAGTTACGCTTGTCTTTGATATCACGTCCCTGGTATTTAGAAATACAACGGAAACCGATATAAGATTTTGCAGTGTCCTGATATTCAAACGTATTTGCGGAATTCTGAAGGAAGAAACCAATATCTTTCCATGAACCACCGCGAACAACTTTCCGTTTTAGAACTTCCGGATCACTTGCTTTGGCTTCGTAGTTAAAAGTTGGGTTCATATCGTGTGTAAACGTTGATGCTGACTCATCATACGCAGAACTGGTCCATTCGGATACGTTTCCTGCCATATTATATAAACCAAAATCATTCGGGTAATAAGATTTTACGTGAACTGTAAAGGCTCCCCCATCATCAATGTAGTTACCACGACCTGGTTTAAAGTTGGCCATTAAACATCCTTTAGCATTACGAATGTAAGGCCCGCCCCATGGATAACTTGTTCCTACTCTTCCGCCGCGGGCAGCATACTCAAATTCTGCTTCGGTTGGCAAATCATAGGGAGCACGGGTTGGAATACCGCGACTTTCTTTATAAGATTCATTAAAACGAGTTCTCCAAACTGTAAATGCACGGGCCTGTCTCCAGGTTACTCCCACTACAGGGTAATTTGCAAATGCAGGATGCGAAAAATATCCCTGAACCATTGGCTCATTTTGGGCATAAGCAAAATCTGAAAGCCAGGTTAACGTATCCGGATAAATTGCCACTGTATCTCTTAAGATAAAGTCTGAACGTCTTTTTGATTTATCATTACGGAAGTTAGATGCTTCGCGTAATTTCATGATGGCAAAATTGTACTTTAATAAACGAACATCAAGTTCATTACGGTCAAAAACGCGGTCTTCTCCCTGATAATACATTGCCTGTAATTTAGCAGCATTGGGATTACTGCCTTTTTTGCCACTCCAGATAGCAGAACCGTTTCCAACTTTTTTCCAGTCGATATACTTCTTACCACTGGCGTTTGGATCTGCTTTGCCCTTTGGTTTAAGGAAAAACTTATCATCCTGAAGGTAATTTGTAATAGCTATAGAATCACGAACCCAATTTACAAACTGACGATATTCACTGTTAGTGATTTCCGTTTCGTCCATATAAAAGGCCTGAATAGTAACCTGCTTATTTTGTGAAATTTGAGCAAACGTAATATCCTGGTCTGTCTGACCCATAATAAATGTTCCGGCAGGAACATACACCATTCCATAGGGAACTTCGTTATTGTGAAACTTCTTGGTAGAGACACCAATTAGTTCCCCATTAGCACCTCCTTTACCGCAGCTACTTGCCAATGAGGCAACTGCTGCAAGAGCGATAAAGTAAATTTTTCTCATTTGATTGCTTTCGGTTTGTATACCTTTTTCAAAATTATACCGAATATAAATAAAAAACGCATTAACTGTACAAAATCTTACCTTCTACGTTTATCAGAGCCTATTTCTGCTGAACAATCAACTAGATATCAACATTTTAATAATGCTTAATCTAACGTTAAAAATGAGCAAGTATTCTTTTAAACTTAAAATTAGTTTGCTTACGTATTCGGCCGGATAAATGTTTCCGCTAAAATAGAAAATTCTAATTAAGATGTATTCAGGATTGACTTATGGTGTAATATCAGTTAGAATATTAACTAATTATTTATTTACACTTTTTATATACTGCTCAATTGCCATTGTCATGCTGGGTGCTTCCGGCGTGGGACCAGGAATATCAAGTACTAAATCATGATCTAAAACTGCCTTATGTGTACTTGCCCCAAAGGCGGCAATACGCGTAGAATTTTGTACAAAATCAGGAAAGTTTATGAACAGCGAATGGATACTTGAAGGGCTGAAAAAAGCTAATATATCATAATACACTTCTTTCAAATCAGATAAATCACTGCAAACTGTTTTGAATAAAACTGCCGGCGTAAAATCATATCCATTATCCTGCAAAAACTTCATGGTTTCTTCTGCAGCTACATCTGAACACGGATACAGAAATTTTTCTGTCGCGTGCTTTTTAAGCACGTCATCTAAATCTGATGCAGTTTGCTTGCCAAAAAATATTTTGCGTTTGCGGTACTGAATATATTTTTGAAGATATAAAGCAATTGTTTCGGAAATACAAAAGTATTTCATCTCTGAAGGAACATCAAATCTCAGTTCTTCGCACACGCGAAAAAAATTGTCTACGGCATTTCTACTGGTAAAAATAATTGCGGTTATTTCTGCAAGATCGATTTTTTCTTTCCTGAATTCCTTTGCCGGAATGCCCTCAACATGTATAAATGAACGAAAATCTATCTTTAAATTATGTCTTTTTGCCAGATCAAAATAAGGCGATTTATCATTTTCAGGCTTTGGGAGTGTTACTAAAATGCTCTTAACTTTTTTGTTTCTCTCTTCAGATGTTTCTTGCATGTGTTTTCGGGCGTTAGAACCTAAGTGCTTTAATCAGAATTAATAATGGGCATAATTCGAGAGCACAAAGGTAAATAATTAAATATGTTTTAGAAAATCGATAGTTGCTTAGCATGTTTGCTCCGGCTCTGATAAACTGGAAAATTACAATCAAGCCCACAATAAAGATTGCTATGTAATTATATATACCGGCGTACCTTGCCGGGGTTAAACTATAGGCTAAAATTAACGGCAAAAAAATCAACGCCGCATTAAAATAGCTTAAGTAAAGTATCGTAATATATTCTCGAACAATTTTTTGTATTCCGAAGAAAAACCCCAGAATCCGTAATACAATTATTTTAAGCGTAAAACTTCCAACAATAATAGCTGAAAGAATTAAAAACCATTCAAATCCGCTGAACGAATAAGTTAGCTGGAAATAATCTCCCGACAGGTATAAAAACATACCAATGGTTAACCCAAATAATAAATATAAGAACAGAAAAGGCCATGAATTAAACAGCATATCCTCTTTATTAATCTGACTTAAAATACGGTTGCTGTAAAATGATTCAACAATTGAATTCAACTCTTTGGAAAACGCATTTTTTAGAATCGCAAAAAAAAGAAAAAGGATAAGAATTGTAAAAACAACCCACTTTGCACCTGTCTGTCGCGGCTTGCCGATATTTATCTGGCTTTTTTTCTTTGGAAATTTCTTAGCCCATGCCTGAAAGTCGAATTTATCAACTGTATAAAGTTGGAGTAAACTATCCAAAAACAAGTTAGGCCGATTTGGATCTGGAGCTTTAAGCCACACCATAGATATCGAATCCTGGAAATGTTTTACAGAATCTGCACGAAGTTGGTTATTAACAATAGTTGACGAATCGGGCTGAACCCTAACTTTAACCTGGGTTTGTTTAGGAAATACATATCCAGAATCCGACTGAGCGAAGGCAAAGTTTTGCATTAGAACGCCTACCAACCACAACCAAAAAGTCCTTTTCACCATAATTAAACAGCCGTTCTATTCTATCTTGCATTTTATATTTCACAAAACTACAAGTTTAATCTGCTGAAACACAACATTAATAACGAACAATGTATTTTTTTAACTACCGAAACAATGCTGGAAAAGTTTTGAATAACAAGATAATATCAGAATGAAAATTTTGATTACGTGCATATCTGTTATCAAGCACCAATCTTCCTGGCTGTTCTCCGTACTTTTTCTTTCGTCTTTCAATTTGCCATAAACCGGTCATACCAGCAGGAGCCATAAAACGTAAAACATACCTGTCTGTAGTTAATTTTTCCGCTTCAGAAAGTGGTAATGGCATATTTCCAACCACACTCATTTCACCTCTAAAAACATTTACCAGTTGTGGCAAATGGCTTAACCGGGTTAATCTTAAGAATCTACCAACCATAGTTAATCTTATTTCCGGAACATACCCACTTTTTGAAGTTCCTTCAATTAATTTCTCTTTATACATGAATTTTTTCTCGCAGCATGTTACTTTCCCTGCAAATACCGGGAACTGGCAAACAACACTATTCGCACGGCAATCGTCACAATTTCCTATTTCCTGTGTAGAATTTGCAGCGTGGGTAATATTAGAAGAATGAGAATTACCATTTACATGTTCGCCGGATAATTTCATGGTCCGAAAACTCAGCATTTTGAAAATCCGGTAATTAGAACCAACTCTAAAGGAATGAGAAAATACAGGTCCTTTTGATTCCAGTTTAATTAAAATGGCAAATAATAAAAACAACGGAGAAAACAGTATCAGGCAAAATCCTGAGAAAATTATATCAAACGCTCTTGTCTCGTTAGGAACACGGTAAGGATTCTGAGTTAAATTCTTCCTGAATTTAGTCAGGCCTTCCCAGTAATTGATCAAAAAGTTGACACGTTTTTCTATTTTTTCAACTTTAAGTGGCAATGTAAATGCTTCTGCAACACCCGCTCGTAAAGCTAATTTTTTAACATTTGGATCGAGTTCCTTGCAAATTAATATGAATGGCAATTTTGGGAAACCCATTTTACTGAGGTTTTCTAATAACTCATTACCAAAAGGCCCACTAACTTCACTTTGTGAAATAACGGCTACAATATTTAAATTCTGCTCTTCATACGCTGCAACAAGTTCGGCGGCATTCTTAAAATTAATTAATTGCCTGTCTTCTAAATTGCAGATATCTAATAATGTATTAACGGCTTTATCGCAATTGATCAGAGCGATCATCTGATTACCAAATGTTATTTTAGGATTCATATTTACTACTGCAATTTTGCTTAACAATTAACTTCATTAAAAATATCTCTAACCCTTGCTTCCAGCTCGGAAGGGCTGAATGGTTTAGCCAGAAAATCTTCCGCACCGGCTTCTAAGCAATAAGCTTTTATACCTTCGCCATCCTCACCCGAAAGAATTAAAACGGGAATATCTTTAAAAAACTCACTTGCCTTTACCTGTTCTAAAAGACCAAATCCATTTAATTGCGGAGTATTTAAATCAGAAATAATCAACGCGGGAATGTTTCCATCCTGCAAAAAAGAAAGTGCGGCCAAGCCATTGCTGCAAACTTTCATTTCATATGTATCAGTTAATACAGATTTAATAATTTTCTGCATAAATGCATCATCCTCTATTATCAGAACCTTCTGACGAGTTGAATCGGTGAAACTCATAAAATTATCAAGTAAAATTTATTTATATAAAAGGATTTAACGGGTTAATAATTGAAACTTTAAATTTCATCACAAAATTTTCTAAAGCTAAAAATTAAATTTAAAGCAAAAAAGTTTCGTGATTTAATTTTAAAGGCAAATAATTGAAAGTTTTTACGGTTTAAACAGTATAAGGTTGCAGTTTAAATGATTTAGTCTGAATGCTATTTGGGTATCTTTGAAAAAAATAACAAAAAATTCATGGCGGGAATTTATCTACACATTCCATTTTGCAAAAAAGCTTGTCATTACTGCGACTTTCATTTCAGCACTTCAACTTTGCATAAAAATGAGATGCTTGCAGCTCTTAAAAACGAAATTATTATCCAAACAAATTATTTGGAGCAGCAAACTATCGATACAATTTATTTTGGAGGTGGCACTCCGTCGGTTTTAGATGCTGAAGATTTACACGTGTTGATCAATACCATTTTTGAAAATTATTCAGTTTCGCCTTCAGCTGAAATAACCATTGAAGCCAATCCGGATGATTTGAATCCTCAAAAAGTTAAGGAGCTAAAGCAAACAAGTGTTAATCGGTTTAGCATAGGTGTACAATCGTTTTTCGAAGAAGATTTAATTTGGATGAACAGGGCTCACACTTCTGCGGAAGCCGAATCTTCTGTTAAAAGAGTTCAGGATGCCGGATTTGAAAACATTACAATTGATTTGATTTACGGATATCCGCTTTTAAGCAATGGAAAATGGAAGGAAAATATCAATCATTTTATAGAATTAAAAGTTCCACACCTTTCTGCGTACAGCATGACGGTTGAGCCGGCAACTGCCCTTGCTTCATTTATCAAAAAAGGGAAGCAGCAGCCCATGAATGAATCTCAAAGCGCAGAACAATTTTCTTACCTGATGGACCAAATGGAAAATGCAGGTTTTGATCAGTATGAAATCTCTAATTTTGCCCTTCCGGGGATGATTTCTAAACACAATTCAAATTACTGGAAAGGCATTTCCTATCTTGGAATTGGACCATCTGCGCATTCCTTTAATGGAAGTAACCGCCAGTGGAATATTGCCAACAATTCAAAATATATTGAAGCTATATCGGCAAATAAAATACCCGCTGAAACTGAAATTCTAACGCCCGCTAACAAAATGAACGAATATATTATGACGTCATTAAGAACGAGTTGGGGCTTAAATAAAGAATATTTTGAGCAAACCTTTGGTAATGAATATTTAAATATTGTAAAAGATAATCTCTCGCAAATTGATGATTCCTGGTTTTTAGACCAGGAAAACACAATTACGTTAACCCGCGAAGGAAAGTTATTTGCAGATCATATAGCTTCTGAATTATTTATAGACGCAGAAACAATATCTTAGTTTTATAACTGATCCAGTATATTCTGAACGCGTAAAAGCCTTGTCTGTTATTTATTAAAAAAATGAAAAATAAAATTATCTGGCTTACCGGCGCATCCAGCGGAATTGGTGAAGCCTTAACTTATTTATTGAATGAAAAGGGCGCAAAATTGATTATTTCCGCCCGCAATCGGGAAGCGTTATATCAGGTTAAACAAAACTGCAAATCTAATCCCCTGGACGTACATGTTTTACCAATTGATTTAGAACAATTAGATACTTTACCACAAAAAGTAGCAGACGCATTAAAAATATTCGGAAGAATTGACCATATAATTCATTGTGCCGGCATTAGCCAACGATCTTTAGCACTTGACACAAGTCTGGAAGTTTCTCAAAAGATGATGAATATTAATTTCTGGGCTCCGGTAATAATTTCTAAAGAACTTTTACCCGCAATGATTTCGGCGGGAGGTGGATCAATTTCTATTGTCAGCAGTTTAGTGGGAAAATTTGGAACCAGATTAAGATCCAGTTATGCAGCTTCTAAACATGCTTTACACGGTTATTTTGATTCTTTGAGAATCGAAACCGAAGAGCAAAACATACATATTTCTATAATCTGCCCCGGTTTTATCAAAACAAATTTAACCTATAGTGCCCTTTTGGGAGATGGTACCCCTCAGAATAAAATGGACGATGCGCAGCAAAACGGAATGCTTGCAAAAGACTGTGCTTTGCAAATTGTGAAGGCAATTGATGCCAAAAAGCAAGAAGTTTATATTGGCGGAAAAGAAAAATATGGCATACTTATCAAAAGATTTTTTCCGAAATATTTTTCCAAAATGATTCGGAAAGCGAAAGTGGTTTAATTACTGTAAAATGCTATAAAAAAGGTGTTTAAAATCATCGATTAACCTTAATTTCTCACCGGATAGTTTATTAGAAACCAGGTAATAAATCTCATCAAAATGTAAGTTTGTAGTTTTTTTCAAATCCAGCCGGAACATATTGCCGTAACTGACCACAGAAAACAAACAAACCAAATTCAAAATGAAAAAAATAATTATCCTGGCACTTGCATTAGTAGCTTCTGCAGCCACAACTCAAACATTCGCCCAAGAAACAAAAATGGTTGGCGGAGCCGAAATGTATCCTACAAAAGATATTGTAGATAACGCAGTAAATTCTAAAGATCACACAACTTTGGTAGCTGCTGTTCAAGCTGCCGGTTTGGTAGAGACTTTAAAATCTGAAGGACCGTTTACAGTTTTTGCTCCTACAAATGATGCTTTTGGCAAATTACCTGAAGGAACTGTTGAGACATTAGTTAAACCAGAAAATAAAGCAACATTAACTTCTATTTTAACTTACCATGTTTTAGCAGGTCGTTATAGCGCACAAGCTATAATGAAAGCTATTAAAGCTGGAAATGGCAAAGCCGAATTTGCAACAGTACAAGGTGGTAAACTTTGGGCAAGCATGACTGGTAACAAAATCGTTCTTACAGATGAGAAGGGTGGAAAATCAATGGTTACAATTTCAGATGTAAATCAGAAAAATGGAGTTATTCATGTTGTTGACACTGTTTTATTGCCCAACTAATAAACTTTAGTACAAAATTACATTCAATTTTAATCCTGTCAGATTAGTCATCTGACGGGATTTTTTATGCATCAAACACTTTTGTATTTTTGTTATACTTAACCAACAGGTATGAGCGGAATTATTCTAAGCCCTGTAGACATAGTCCAGGATATAACTCGTGAGGATTTTCTGACCAACTATTTCAAAGTTTCTAAACCTTTGGTTATAAAAAAGTTATCAGCATCGTGGCCTGCTTTACAGAAATGGAGTTTTGAATATCTTAAAGATGTGGCAGGAGAACAAATTGTTCCGTTGTATAATAGTTCTAAAGCCGATCCTGCAAAACCAATAAACGCACCGACGGCAGAAATGAAGTTTGCAGATTACCTGGATTTAATACAAACAAAACCAACCGACCTGCGAATATTTCTTTTTGATCCTATAAAATATGCTCCAGCTTTACTATCAGATTATCATCCGCCAAAAGAACTTCTGGGCGGCTTTTTAGATCAATATCCAAACATGTTTTTCGGCGGGAAAGGTTCTGTTACATTTCTTCACTACGACATAGACTTGGCGCATATCTTCCACACGCATTTTCATGGGAAAAAACATATAATTCTTTTTGAAAATAAATGGAAAGAAAGATTGTATTGTATTCCGTTTGCTACCTATGCACTGGAAGATTATGATATAGAGAACCCCGACTTTGAGAAGTTTCCGGCGCTAAATGGCGTGCAGGGACTGGAAACCTATTTGGAGCACGGCGACACATTATTTATGCCTTCGGGATACTGGCATTGGATGAAATATTTAAACGGTTCATTTTCAATTTCTTTAAGAGCCTGGGATAAATCGTGGAAAATAAAAGCAAAAAGCCTTTACAATCTTACTATTCAAAGAAAATTCGATGATCTTATGAAAAAGAATTTCAAAGGGAAATATATGCAATGGAAGGAAGATCTGGCAATTAAACGTGCGGAAAAAGCTATAGGAAATAATTAATAAAGGCTCCGCATAAACGCGAAGCCTCTAATAATTTTGGGATCACTATTAACCTACGTTTTCCGAGAACGGAATAGGAAAACTAGTCCAAACATCATCACCAGTTCTGTCAATTGGCAATTCAGAAAGTTTATTATATCTGCGCATATCAATCCAACGGTGACCTTCCATAAATAAAGAATATCTGCGCTGTGTAAGCATTTCGTTAATAAGAGCTGTTTCTGTCACCGCACCAGAATAAACCGGCAATCCATGTCCTTGTCTTATTCTATTTAAAGCCAAAATCGCATCGGGGTAACCTGCAGCACCTGTTCTAATTTTTGCTTCCGCATAAATCAATATTAATTCTTCGTTACGGATAACCGGAATAGGATCTGTATTGGTTTGATATAATGCCATATCATACCTGCCCGTTAATCCGCTCTGTGTTGCGGGAGCATCACGTAAAGAAATTTTATTTAACCGATCGTCTAATGAAGCCGCGTCAGTTCTGAAATTTGGTTGTGCCACACGTACCTCACCGGTTGCATTTGGAGGAAGAAAAATTGGATTTAACTGATCGCCCGAAGCGCCCGAAAAAACATGATATACGCCGGTGTTAAAATTACCTGTCAAATCTAAAAACGATGCGTTTACTAAAGTTAGTGCTTCAGCAAAATTACCTCTGTAAACAGCTACTCTCGCCGCAATGGCACGATTAAACTTTCCAAATGAAGCAGGATCAGTAAACCCTTCAAATCCGGCAGGTAGTTGAAAAGGAAATGTAGCTCCTGCTCCGTTTAATTGATTAAAGCCCGTTTCTAATAGGGCTGCAATTTGAGTTAACGCTTCATCTTTTGAAACAACCGGGCCCAAATTGGCTGGATCTGAGACGTCTATTCTAATTCCGTTTTCGTTAGATAAGTTCACAACAAGCAAAAGCTCATAAGCCTTAATAGTATTTGCAAATCCAAGATAAGCCTGCTTTTGCGGATCGGTTGGCAACGTTGTATTAGCCACTGCATCTACAAGAATATTTGTATTCTTTACAGTTCTGTATCTGCTTGCCCAGGGCGTAGTTGTATAAAATGTATTATTATCTAATACCGCACTTCCTGCACCTAATAAATCTGATGTGAAACGAGGCTCTGAACCAGAGAAACGATAAATTTCCCGACCCACAACTCCTACATCATCCAGATAAGTACCGAGTCCGTTTCTCATCCCTGCAATAGTTCCAATTACCAGGTTGTTTAAATCATCAACAGTAGCATTGGATAATGCTCCTTCTAAACTTGGATTATTTGGATTAATAGTATCCTCAATTTTACAAGAATAAAACTGCAGTGCCAGACAAACACAAAATGCAGTCGTGGCTATTTTTATATTATGATTTATATATTTCATGTCAGCAATTTTTAAAGTTCAACAGATAAATGAAAAAACAATCTCTTTGATTGAGGGAATGGAGTAACCTCTACACCTGTAGAAAATCCCGTTCCGCCGAAGTTTGAAACTTCAGGATCATAACTTTTGTACTTGGTAAAAGTGTATAAGTTATTGCCCGAAAAACCAACTTTAACTGCGGAGACAACATTGTTTAAGCTTGATCTTAAAAATGAAGCCGGTACATTATAATATAGTCCCACCTCACGAATTCTTAAGTACGTCGCATCCTGAACAAATGGACGTGCAGAAACTCCCAATTGGTTAACCCGATCAGCAGCGTCATTCACACCATTTCCATTTTTATCAGCATCATAATCCGGGCTTGTACCTCCCAAATCAGTTAGTAGTTCCGTTAAATTAATATTATCATACCTGGATTTCAAGTGTAACTGAAATGCGAGAGTTAGATTTTTAAAGAATGTAAAATCATTATTAAAATTCATCTGAAATCTAGGTTCTGAATTTCCTAAAGCTACAACTGAGCCGTTATCAGTACCATAAATCTGAGTTGCAACTTTACCCTCTTCAATTCTGTAAGTACCTAAAGTATTTCCAAAACCACCCAAGTTAAAAGGAGGAACGTCTAATTTTGTTACTACAGATTTATTTTTCCAGAAAGTGGTATGAGATACCCATTTAAAATTACTTAAATCTGTTACCCTCGCATTTAATGATAATTCTACACCTCTGTTTCGTAAAGTTCCGCCATTAATTACCTTGGTACTAAACCCTGATGAGGTAGGAACATTATTTGCAAAAATTAAATTTGATGCGCTTTTTTGATAATAGGAGCCTTCAAAAGAAAATCTGCTTTTGAAAAACGACAAGTCAATTCCTGTTTCAAATTCTTTTTGGCGTTCCTGACGAATGGCATCATTTCCTTGCTGGGTAGTTATAATTAAACCACCGGAACCGCTGGTATTTGACTGGACCAAATCTGTAAATTTAGATCCGTAAGGAGGAAAATTACCAGACTCGCCGTAGGCAGCCCGAATTTTTAATTGGTTTATCGCAGCAACATTCCAGAATCCAAAATTACTTACATTGATAGCTGCAGAAGCTTTGGGGAATAACTGGTATTCAGCAACGTCGGCATTATCAGAAGATTTGTCTAAACGCAATCCACCGGTTAGAATTAACTTATCATCATAGTTCATTTCTTCCTGAAAAAATATACCTCTATTTTTTCTGGGCGTTTGAACCTGAATGGCCTTAAGTGCGGCTGCCTGACTAACATTAGTTTGCGACCCTGTTAATATGGTTGCTATATTTAAAATTGTTTCCTGATCAAAATTATTCAAGGTACTTCCAATTGTGGTGTTGAAAGTTGCCTTGTTATTAAGCGCATTTAAAGTATTCACAATAAATGCGGAAAGGTTTAAATTTAAATTATTTGTATTTCCCTGTATCGAAGCACCGTCCGTTCCATTTCCGCCAGATTCAAATTGTAATAATCGGGGAAAGATTCCTCTAGATTTTAAATTGTAATAATCAGCGCCACCTTGAAAAACTAATTTAGTTACCGAAGCACTACTTTGCTGTAAAAAACTATTAAGCGTTACTCCACCTATAAAACGATTGACCTTTTCATTATTGGTTGCTAAATCTCGTGTTTGCAAAGGGTTAGAAGCCGCAAAAGGATTGTTTGGATAAAGTCCGCTGGCATCCGGGTATAAATTGATAAAACTTGGAGTTGATGATAATGCAATTCCATAAGTAACACCGGCATTGTCATTATTTGTTAAACCTCTGTCTGTTGACGAATTAATATAATTTGTGGTAATAGATACATTGAATCTATCGCTTATGCGATGATCGATATTCGCTCTTATCGAAGATTTTTCATACCCCGTAGTTTTAATGATCCCTTCTTCATTGCTATATAATCCGGATATAAAAAACTTGGTTTTATCGTCTCCGCCGCTTAAACTTAAATTTGATGATGTGAGAAATCCTTTATTACCATACATTTCATCCTCATAATTGTAAACTTTACCACCTGCCTGATTAAAAAGCGCAACAGAACTTTGTCCGTATGTGTCAATTACTCGTTGTTCTGTAAAGGTTCTAATCCCTAGTTTTTTACTTAAACTCGCCTGCCCAAAATCTTGGCGAAAAGTAATGCTTGATTTTCCAGATTTACCTTTTTTGGTAGTTATAATTACCACACCCGAGGAAGCTAACGCTCCGTATATGGCTGCCGCCGATGCTCCTTTTAATATCTCAATATTTTCAATATCATCCGGATTAATATCTGCTATTCTGTTTGTTGCATTATCCTGATTGGATGGATTACCGCCTGCTGCCGCCGCTGTAACCGCATTTAATCCCGGAGATATAGCGGAATTATCCAAAATGATTCCATCTACTACGTATAGAGGCTGCGTGTTTCCATTTACGGAAGTCACACCTCTAAGTCGCACAGAAAAACCACCGCCCGGCGCACCCGAATTAGAGGTAATATTTGCGCCCGGTACTTTACCGCTTAAGGCAGCATCAACCGTTTGAGGATTAGTGGTACCTACTAATTCTTTTGCGGATACGGTACCAACAGCATTGGCCAGATTACTTCGCTTTACACTTGTTGCCAAACCAGTTACTACAACTTCATCCAACTTGGCATAATCTTCCTTTAGTTGAACATTTAATGTTGTCTGGGCCGGAGCTTCGTAACTGATATAGCCCAAATAAGAGAAAACCACTGTTGAACCAGTGGCAACATTTGGCAAAACGTAACGGCCTTCGCTATTAGTAACTGTTCCCGTATTGCTTCCTTTCACCTTCACAGATACACCCGGTAAAGGAATATTTTGTGAGGCATCTGTTACAAGACCAGATACATTAACCTGTGCACTGCTAATAAAAGGTAGCAGGCATAACAACATGACTAATTTTAAGAGTAATAATTTCTGTTTCATAATGCATGATTTAGTTACCTAAATATACTTATTATAAGACAGTTATGAAAAAATTGCAACCTCTCTAAAAATTATTATCTAAATCAAAAAAAAATAAAAACTTCTTAATACAAAAAAGGAGAAAGTTTAAACTTTCTCCTTTTGAATTAAAGTGCAATAAGTTTGCCTCGCATGGTGCCCCAATGCCCGGGAAAACTGCATATATACTCGTATTCACCTTTTGGAACAGTAAACGTTATAGAATCTGACTCGCCCGGACCAACCATATTGGTATGAGCAAGAATAGAAGATTGCATTTCTGCGGGTATATAATTTGTTTTCTGACTAACCGCTGCTTTCAATGAAAATTGCTCAGGATCTGTACCAGTTTTTAACAAAACAAAATTATGAGACATTGCCTCTTTAGGCATAGTGCCAATATTTTTCAGAGATAATGTAACCTGCTCTCCGGCTTTAACCCGGATTACATTTTTGTTGTAAAGCATCTGATCATTTCCTGTTAACTCAACAGTATTGGAAACTGCAGTATCTTCTACCGCAGTTGTAGACACGTCTGGCAACGTGGTATCCATTGCTACGGCATCTTCATTGTTTTCTTCTGTTTTATTTCCTCCGCAGGACATAAAAAATACAGAAATCACCAATGCAACTAATAAACTTATTTTTTTCATGACTTAACTATTTTTAAGTTCCAAATTAAGTTCTGGAATATGCACATAACAACTTGAGATGCGGATAGTTTAAAACAATTTCAGATTGGATTAACTGCTGTGATCAGCTACTATTAACCATTTACCTTTTATTTTCTTCATCAGCAACGTAAAAAAACCTTTGGGTTCATCACTTTCCCGCTTTAAATTCCATGCACCTATAACAAATGCGT
>JBDTLL010000030.1:0-14592 GCA_039934815.1 Daejeonella sp.
AGCGACCTGATTGTAATTTTCGGGGAAAATTCTGCAGCGGTATTGGGCTTATTTTTCGCCCTGATCGCTTTACTCACCTCCTATTACACGGGAGATCCACGCTATGATGCTATGGGTTCTGTTGCCATTGGCGTGGTTTTAATACTTGTTGCTATTTTTCTGGCAATAGAAGTAAAATCACTACTGATTGGCGAAAGTGCTGATCCGGAAATCCTTACGGTCATTCAATCTCTGGTTGATAAATATCCGGAAATAAGTGATCTATTGAGTTGCAAAACCATTCAGCAGGGACCGGGAGAAGTTTTGGTGTGCATGAAAATTCATTGTATCCATGACCTTAGCACATTTGAAATTAGCAGCTTAATAAACTCTTTTGAAGTAAAACTGCGCAAACAAAGACCAGAAATTAAATGGCTTTACATTGAGCCGGATTTTAAGAATTAGAAATTATTTGGCTATCGCGATTTTTAACTGCTCGGCCCAATATTCATACATTTTTCCTGATGGATGCAATCCGTCACTGGCAACCAAAGAAACATCTGTTTTCGCTTTACGCGATTCAGGAGTAATGTCAATGTAAGTTATTCCGCGGGCAGCGGTTTCTTCTTTATTGATAGCGTTAAACTGATCAATTTCATCAGAAATTTTCTGAATATCGCGTCCACTGTTTTGAGCAAAAGGTGTAACTCCCCAATCCGGAATTGAAACCACGTATACGTTTTTTAAATTGCCGTTTGCATAATCTATAGCCGTATTTAGTAATTCTCTAAACTCAGCACGATAAGTTTCCTGAGAATAACCTCTGTATTGGTTGTTTACACCGATCAACAAAGTAACCAGGTCAAATTTTTTCTGAATATTCCGTTGCTTAATGGCGGCAATTAATTCGGCGGTTGTCCAACCGGTAGTTGCAATAATTTCCGGTTTTTCAGTCTTAATACCTGCGCCATTTAATTTTGAACTAAGCTGATATGGAAATGACTGACTTTGTTCAACAGCTTCACCAATTGTGTACGAGTCGCCTAAAGCAAGGTATGTTTTATTCATATTTTGAGAACTGGCTTTGCTAATTTCAGGTTTTGAATTAATTGATTTATGACAAGACATGAATGTGCTTATCAAAATTACAGCAGAAAAAATTTTCATCATACGAGATCCATTTCAAATAATACGGAAATATGTTTTTGAAGGATTTTTTTGACTTCCTCTAAATTTGGCTTATAACCCAGTTCACGCTCCATAGAAGTCACATCTTTATCATCTATCCCACAAGGAATTATATTTTTAAAATAATCCAGATCCGGACTCACATTAAATGCAAAACCATGCATAGTTACCCAACGGCTGCAGCGTACACCTAAAGCACAAATTTTCCTGGCTTTTTCGTTATCGGCATCCAGCCATACTCCTGTAAAACCCGGGTATCTTCCGGCCTTAATATTATAATCTTTTAAGGTTAGGATGACTGCTTCCTCGAGCGTACGAAGGTATAAGTGAATATCGGTAAAGAAATTATCCAGGTCTAAAAGTGGATACCCAACAATCTGCCCGGGACCATGATAGGTAATATCTCCACCTCTGTTGATTTTATGATAAGTTGCCTTTTTTTCAGCAAGTGCCGCATCATCCAATAATAAATTCTCTGGTTTGCCGCTTTTTCCAAGTGTGTAAACGTGCGGATGCTCCACAAAAACAAGGTAGTTCTCCGTTGGATTTTCAGTATTGTTTAATCGATTTTCCTGTTTGCTCTTCACTATATCAGCAAAAATAGATTCTTGTTTGTCCCAGGCTTGCTGATAATCCAGCGTTCCCCAATCCTGAAAATGAACTTTTTTATTTATCATTTCCACAATCAGTTGCGTAGCCAATCATATACTCTTCAATTTTTTGATAATTGACAATAAAATTCCTGGATTCTGAATTAGAAATATTTAATTGGACGTCTGTGCTCCCTTCAATGCAGCAATCAAACGGACTTAAACGTATGTGATTTAAGAATGAAATTTGCTTTTTCCCGTGAAGCTTATAAATGGCTTCTTTGGCGCACCAGCACATATACAAATGCTCAGTTAAATTAGCAGGATCAATAAATTCCATTTCCTGAGGGCTCATAAACTTGTAGGCAATGCGCTCAATTTTGTTTTTTATCAATTCAATATCAATGCCTACCGACTTATTTTTACTCACCATAACCGCGGCATAATCAAAAGAATGGCTCAAAGAAATTTGATGAGGCATATTGGCCAGATAGGGCTTGCCATGTTCATCAACCTTACAATCGATATATGTTTCGGTTTGCAGCATTTTGCGCAGAAGCACCCGGGTACTTAACCAATGCAAATTCCTCTTACCGTTATTTAAAGAATGTAAATAAGCTACTTCGTGTTCCTTAAGTTGCAGCTGAGCAATTAATTCTTCTGCAGTCTCCTCAATTTTCCAAAGCGCAAATGAGGTGTTCGGATCAATTTTCTTTTGATAAGCAAATGCCATCTTGTATTATAGATTGTCGCAAATTTATCCCAAATTAATCATTAATCTGTATTGCCGCTGTAATATTTAACGTGTTGAGGTTTCAATCCGGCTTGGCCGAAATCAAAAATTCCATAATTATGGGATGAAATTTTAGATAAAATAAATCAGAAACTCTTCCTTCGTATTCAGGCTTTTATATCTTTACTGCCGGCAGTTTTTTTCTCTCAAATTAGCACTGCCGGTCTAAAGTAATTCTATATATGATATTATCTGATAAACTAATTCTGGAAGAAATTGACAAAGGTTCAATAATTATCGAGCCGTTTGACAAAGCATGTTTGGGCACCAATTCATACGACGTTCATTTAGGAAAATATCTGGCCACTTATAAAAATCGCATTTTAGACGCAAAAACACACAACGAAATCGAGCATTTCGAAATTCCGAAAAACGGATTTTTGTTGCAGCCAAATACGTTGTATCTGGGTGTAACCCTTGAGTACACGGAAACACACAATCATGTTCCGTTTCTGGAAGGAAAATCAAGCACCGGCAGATTAGGAATTGACATCCATGCTACCGCGGGAAAAGGCGACGTAGGTTTTTGTAATACCTGGACACTGGAAATTTCATGTACCCAACCTGTTAAAATTTATGCGGGAATGCCCATCGGACAATTAATTTATTTTGTGGTGCAGGGCGAAATAGAAACCATGTACAATACAAAAAGTAATGCCAAGTATAATAATAAAACAACCAGACCAGTTGAAAGCATGATGTGGAAGAATACTTTTTAGCATTTCCACGTCTTTTTATTGAATTTGAATGAGTTTAAAGCCTTAATTTTTTAGTAAATTAAGGCTTAATTATTTGAAAAATATGAAGTTGCGCTCTCTTCTCATTCTGGCCCTATTTTGTATTTTATCATCGTGGGGGTTTGTTAAGGACAACGAACCTTTAAAAAAATTACTGGCTCAGTTAGAAAAATTCCGCACAGAATTTCCGCAGGAAAAAGTACATCTGCATTTTGACAAACCTTATTACGCTATTGGTGATACAATTTGGTTTAAGGCATATGTTTTAAATGCGGAACATAATCAGCTTTCTGCGCTGAGCAAAATATTATATGTAGAATTGATCAATGATCGTGATTCAATTAAACAATCTGTTAGAATACCATTAGAAGATGGTTTGGCGGCCGGCGATTTCACTTTAAAAGATTCATTGCAGGAAGGCAATTACCGCATAAGAGCTTACACAACCTGGATGCGAAATTTTGGGGAAGAGTATTTTTTTGACAAAACTATTTCAATAGGCAATTCTATATCAAACAATGTTGTAACCAATGCAACATATAGCTTTTCAAAAATTGGAGTTTCAGAAAAGGTGAATTCGCAAATTAAGTTTACTGATTTAGAAGGCAAGCCAATCGCGAATAAAGAGGTTAATTATCTGGTTCAATTAGATTTTAGAAATCTTACTAAAGGAAAAGGCACAACAGATAAAAATGGAATTCTAAATTTTAGTTTCTTAAACAATCAGCCGTTTATTTTAAAGTCAGGTAAGATTTTTACAAACCTGAAGTTAGACTCCAATACAATTATTAGTAAAGCAATTCCCATTAAATCAACATCGGATAATATCGATGTTCAATTCTTTCCTGAAAGTGGCAACCTCATTAACGGTATCAGATCTAAAGTTGCTTTTAAAGCTGTTAGCGCCGATGGTTTAGGGGCAGAAGTTTCTGGTGTTATAAAAGATAAGGACAACCAATTAATTACCCAATTTACAACAGAGCATGCCGGAATGGGTGCGTTTTATTTGCGTCCCGATAAGGGAAATGTTTATAAAGCACAAGTTAAATTTAAAGACGGATCTGAGAAAGAGATCGACCTTCCATTGGCAAATAATGACGGCTTTGTACTTTCTATAAACTCAACTCGTTCTGACAGCTTACTTCTTAAAATTGCCGGAACTGCCGGACTGGAACAGGAAGATTTGACCGTAGTTGCCCAAGCCAATGGCGTTGTAAAATATGTTTCACAATCAAAATCAAACGGGAAATTATTAACGGCCCTGATTGATAAGTCAAGATTTGAGAGTGGAGTTGTGCAGTTTACATTATTTAATTCAAGGAATGAGCCCCTTGCAGAAAGATTGGTTTTTGTAACACAACCAGACACTTTATCTATTTCCATAAAAAGTCCGGAACAGAGCCACTACCGTGATAAGGTTAGCCTTGGTATTTCTGTGAAAGATAAGAATGGAAATCCCGTATTGGGAAGTTTTTCTATGGCAGTAATTGATGAAAGCAGAGTTCCGTTCGACTGGAATAACGAAAGAACAATATACTCGGATATTTTACTCAGTTCGGAGTTAAAAGGATTTATTGAACAACCCAACTATTATTTCCACAATGTAACTCCCGAAAAAGTTAATCAATTAGATAACCTTTTGCTTACACAAGGTTGGAGAAGATTTGTTTGGAAGAACATCATTGCAAATGTTTTTCCTACCATGATTTACAAGCCGGAGCAAAACATTGTTATCAGCGGAAAAATAAGCTCGCCAAACGGAAGGCCAATTGTTGGCGGAAAAGTGATTTTATTTTCCTCAATTGGCGATGTTTATTTAAAAGATACGCTTACAAATTCGGAAGGAAAATTTGTTTTTAACCGACTTGATTTTAGCGACAGCACCCGGTTTGTTATACAGGCCAGAGATTTAAAAGGCCGTAAAAATGTGGAAATAGATCTGGATGTAATACCTCAGCAAATTGTTACCAAAAATAAAAACGCCGCAGAAGTAGAAGTAAACGTTAATAGCAGCATAAAACCTTATCTGGCTACTAGTTTGGACCACTTTAATGAATTGAGAAAATATGGATTACTGAATAAAACAATTTTACTTGCTGAAGTTAAAGTGGTAGAAAAGAAACCCGCTGTAAAATACTCATCCAATTTAAACGGGCCGGGGAATGCAGATTACGTTATTACAGCGAAAGATCTTCAATACACTAATAATCTTATCCAATATATTCAGGGTCGGGTGGCTGGATTAATTATCCGGAATGGCATTTTATATTCATTGAGATCTATGTCGTCTTCATTTTCTGGCCCCAGACCTGTGCAGATTGTAATGGACGGAATGTTTGTTGAGCCTCAGTTTATTTATTCAGTAAATCCCCGAGATGTAGAAACTATAGAGATTTTAAAAAGTGGCTCCAATACGGCTATTTATGGGTTAAATGGAATTGGAGGCGTTCTTATTATAACCACAAAAAAAGGACAGCAAAATTTATCCTACAGATCTTATTCTCCCGGTATCATTAGTTACAATCCACAGGGACTTTATAAAGCGAAAGAATTTTATTCGCCCAATTATGATGATCCGGCCATCAATGCAAAAATTGCAGATCTTAGAACTACCATTTTTTGGGAGCCCTTTGTAACTACTGATAAGACAGGAAACGCAACGGCTACTTATTTCAACGCAGATTTACCGGCAAATTATCGCGTAATAATAGAAGGTGTTTCTCCAAATGGAGAATTAGGAAGAGCAGTTTACAGATATCAGGTTCGCTAAAGAAGATTCTGAATTATCATTCTTCTTAGATTTTGTTGTTATCCGATTCAATTTTTATATTTTCGGTAGGATTCAAATCATACCAGTAGAACTATGAACACAATAAAAGTTACCGTCCGGGATAAAATTGCCATAATAGGTTTAGATCATGGAAAATCTAATGCAATAAACGGTGAAATGGTTTCTGAGCTTCATCAGATGATTCAAAGTATTGAAAATGATGACGCTATCGCCGGCTTAATAATTACAGGTAAAGAGGGATTTTTCTCTTCCGGTCTGGATCTGATCGAATTATACGATTATGATGAAATTCAGGTAAGAGAATTTTGGTATAAGTTCCTCGATTTTGTAACAGTCTTAGCCTCCTTTAAAAAACCCCTAATAAGCGCCATATCTGGCCACAGTCCGGCGGGAGGATGCGTTTTGGCTATCTGCAGTGATTACCGGATTATGTCTGAAGGAAAGTATATTATTGGGCTTAATGAAGTCCCGGTAGGAATTATTGTACCCGACAGTATTTTTAGTTTATATGCATTCTGGCTTGGAAATGCTAAAGCTTATCAATTCTTGCTCGAAGGCAAGTTAATGGGATGCGATGAAGCGTTGAATGTAGGCTTGGTTGATGAAGTTGTAAGTCCGGATAAATTGCATGGAACCGCCGAAAAGAAAATGTTAAAATACATTCAATATGATAAAACTACCTGGCAACAAAGCAAACTTAATTTACGAAAAGAGTTATTAAAACGAGTTGCTGCAGATCAGTCGGAAGCATTAGAATTGATGCTTAAACAATGGTGGTCGCCGTCTACCCGTTCAATTTTGTACACTATAATTCAAAATCTACAAAAAAAATAAAGTCAGATGTATAACCAACCCATGCTTCGCGATGATTCTTTAAAAGGCAAAACTATAGTTGTAACCGGCGGAGGAACCGGTTTAGGCAAAGCTATGAGTACTTATTTTTTAACTTTAGGTGCCAATGTAGTTATCACGAGCCGTAAACTGGAGGTGCTTCAAAAAACTGCTGCAGAAATGGAAGCAGAAACAGGAGGCAAAGTTTTAGCCGTTGCCTGCGATGTACGCAACAATAATGAAGTAGAAGCAGTTCTGCAAAAATCATTGGAGACATTTGGAGAAGTTCATGGTTTATTAAACAATGCAGCCGGAAATTTTATATCACCTACAGAGCGATTATCTTCCAATGCGTTTTCTACAATTATTGATATAGTTTTAAAAGGAACCGCAAACTGCACTTTGGCATTTGGTAAACATTGGATTGCTAAAAAACAACCCGGAACAATTTTGAACATCGTAACAACCTACGCTTTTACCGGATCTGGCTATGTAGTTCCATCAGCATGCGCCAAAGGCGGTGTTTTGGCAATGACCCGCTCTCTCGCTGCCGAGTGGGGAAAATACGGAATACGATCTAATGCAATAGCTCCGGGACCTTTTCCAACAAAAGGTGCCTGGGACAGACTTTTGCCCGGAGAAATGGCTAAGAAGTTTGATTTCAAAAATAGAGTTCCGCTAAAGCGTGTTGGCGAGCATCAGGAACTTGCCAATTTAGCCGCTTTTTTAATTTCGGATTTCTCCGGATATATCAACGGCGAAGTAATTACAATCGATGGAGGCGAGTGGTTGCAAGGTGCAGGTCAGTTTAATGGATTGGAAGCAATTACTCCGGAAATGTGGGATATGCTGGAACAAATGATTCGCACGACAAACAAGTCGAAAGAATAGAAATCGCAAATTCTAATAATTCATTCTGGCCATTACCCCAGAACCAACTTACAGAAATGATCTTTTCTGTAATAATGTAATTCACATTATTTATTTTTAAGGCCTATTGCTTATTTTTGCCGCATGGATACACAAGTTCAGGAAGAAACTTTAACACTTGAGGAAATACTTTCAGGACTAAAAGCAAGTCATCGTTTAATTTTATGGAATGATGATACCAATACCTTTGAGCATGTTATTCATTGTTTAATAAAGTATCTAGACTATAATGAACAACAGGCAGAAATGATAGCATGGACTGTCCATAACGACGGGAAATGTACGATACTGGAAGGTTCGTTCACAGAAATAGAGGTTTATAGGAAAATTCTGCAACAAGAAGGCCTAACTGTCACAATAGACTAATATTCTCGTATTATTAATGTAATGAAATAGTTACCTGGTGGTTTGTTAAACTGTTTGTGACTTTCTTTGTCTGTTCTATTTTGACAGTCCATCTTAAAACAATTTCATGAAGTTTTCTTTGACTAAATTCAGTATTATAATTCTATTCCTATGCTCTAGTTGGAATAGTTTTTCTCAAAATAACCCAAACCTGGAAATTTCTGGCAAAGTAACCGATTCTCAAACCGGAAAACCTGTAGATTTTGCTACAGTTTTACTATTTGCGAATTCAAAACAACCTATCAAAAGTTTACAAACTGATTTAGAAGGTTCATTTTCGATAAAAAATGTCGCTTCCGGAAAATATAGGCTGGAGATTAGTTTTTTAGGATATGATAAAAGAAGTGATTCAGTGAAAGTTGGTGCATCCAACATTAATCTTGGTGCTATTAAAATGAATCCTGCTAAGTCAACAGTTTTGAAAGAAGTTGTTGTCGAAGGCCAGCGAAGCACTATACAATTGGGTATAGACCGGAAGGTTTTTAGCGTAGATCAAAGTTTGGTTAGTCAGGGAGGTTCTGCAACTGATCTTTTAACCAACGTACCCACCGTCTCTGTAGATATAGATGGAAATGTTTCATTAAGAGGAACAGATAATGTACGCATTCTTATTGATGGCAAGCCTTCCGCTATTGGTGGCGGACGAATTGCTGATGTGTTACAGTCGTTGCCGGCAAGTGCCATCGAAAGCATTGAACTGGTTACCAATCCGTCCTCAAAGTATGATGCCGAAGGTCAGTCGGGTATTATAAACATTGTTCTTAAAAAGAATAGAAAAGTTGGCTTAACGGGCGCTGTTTCAACTTCTATAGGTACTTTAAATAATTATAACGCAAGCAGTAATTTAAGCTACCGCGATGAAAAAATTAACGTTTATGGAAATTATAGCTACCGCCAGGGTACCAGAAACGGGGACGGTTTTAACAACACGACTTTTTTACAGTCATACGGTTTGGTAAATAATAACTCTATTAGCGATAGACAGAATGTTAATAACTCGTTTAAGTTAGGTAGTGATTTTTATTTATCGCCCAAAACAACGGTTGGAGCATCTGGTAACTTTAACTTCAGGAATAACCAGAATTCCGAGATCCTTAACTACTTCATTCAGGGCTTTCCATCCGATAATGGATCGAGTATCCGAAATACTGATCGCGACGGAAAAAGTTCAGGCTATGATCTGAGTTTTGATTTGAACCGTCAATTGAAGAAGAAAGGTGAAAACATCGTCGCTAACTTCTCATTCGGACAAGAAAAAGACAATGATTTTCAATCGTTTAATCAAAACTTTTTTACCCCAGAGGGAACCGCGAGAGATACAAGCGACAGCCGTAATAACACGAATACAGAATTCAACGAAAGTTATAATTTTCAAATAGATTATACTTTACCAATAACAGATAAACAAAAGTTTGAGGCCGGATCAAGGGTAACAGTAAAAGACAACGAAGAAACTCAATTGTCGGAGTTATTTAGTCCGTTTAACAATGCATTCAATAGAGACTATAGCCAAAGCAACATATTCTCATTAAAAGATCAGGTATATGCGGTTTATGCAAATTACCAAAATCAACTCAGTAAAAATTTTGGTTTCCAGGTAGGTTTACGTGGAGAAAAGGCCTATTTAAATACAGAGTACAATGTTTATGGGAATACAGATGTGGGGACCAAAGGAAATTTAAATTACCTGAGAGTGTATCCAAGTATTTTTCTAACCCAGAAACTTTCCGGCGATCAGCAATTTCAGTTGAGCTATACACGACGTGTAAACCGACCAAGGGGATGGCAGGTAAATCCATTTGCGGATATTTCTGACCCAAACAATATACGAATGGGAAATCCCAATTTAAAGCCGGAAGATATTAACTCCTTTGAGTTGAGCTATATTAAGTATTGGAAAGCGGTAACTTTTACCTCATCTGCTTATTTAAGGCAGGTTAATGATGTTGTACAGGGAATTAGATTGCCTCAACCTGATAACAATGCGGCAACAGTAACTCAGTTTTTTAATTTGAGTAGAAATAGAACCAGTGGATTTGAGTTTATTTCTAAAGCAGACTTAATTAAAAATTTCAGTCTTACCACAAATTTAAATTTATACTACAGTCATTTTGATGGAAATGAGCAATATAATATCAAAAGTGCAGATGGTTTTAATTGGGACGCTAATCTTACCGGTAATATCAAATTCCCTAAAAACTTGACCGGTCAGTTTAATATGATGTATGTTGCTCCTCGGGTTAGTTCTCAGGGCCGAAGAAATGAAATGTACGGTATGGATGCAGGCTTAAAGCTTGATTTGCTTAAAAATAATGTTGGGAGTATTTCATTTAATGTAAGAGATATACTGAATAGTCGTAAATGGGGTCAAACAACTGAAACAGATTATTTTATTCAAGATTCTGAGCGTAGATTTGCGGGCAGAATGGCTAACCTTACTTTAAGTTATCGTTTCGGAAAACAAGATTTGAACGTTAGAGGTAAAAAGAATCAAAAGGAACAACCCAGGGATACTGCACCGGACGAAGAACAATTCTAATTTTTAGACAAAAAAAATCCCCTCATTTATAAATAAGGGGATTCTATATTTCGGTTAGTATCATTTTGTCGATAAAAATAAATTTAAGTGTCCAATAAATAATTATAGAGACATTGAGTCTGATTCATAAACGTTAGTCGAAAATGATTTAGTTTGGAGCCGTTTGATTTCCATCAAGGGATTAAAGTCACTTTTAGATGGGTCTTTGGCAAGCAGTTCATTATACTTCTCTAAAAGAGAGATATATTTAACCATCCAATAGTGTACAGAATTTGGATAGCCTTGTTCGGTCTCGTCCATGGAATCTACAATTTTTTCCATAACAGCAAAACCTCTTTCACCAAATGCATCCGGAAAATCAACTGAAAAATCATGGCCTAATACATAGCCAATTTTACAAATGATATCCATGCGAAGGGTTTTTTGATCAAACCAATTATAAACCGAACGACGGTTTACTTGCATGCGACGGGCAAGTTCACTAATACTTACCTTGTTTCTTCGAACTACTCGTTCTACTATTTCTCCAGCATTTACTTCCATAACTATTAATCTAAATGATTTAATTATTTTCAATTATGCGTATTCAGACAACTTTATCAGGAATGGAGTATAGGCTTTCTCCACTTTGAATATAGAAACCATAATCTAAGCAAATAGTATTCGCTTAGTAAATTAAATTTAAACTATTAAATTAAATATATCAAGTTTTTCATACACTGAATTGTTACTTTTATATTCAGGAACGATTTCTTTCATTTTTCTAACTACCTCATAATCATTATGCATATTGTTGAGATTGATTAACTCCTGAATTTCCTGTTCAACATAATCAAGTGGATAGGTAATAACTTTTGAAATTTGAATTTTACTGTGATAGGTCGGCATGCTATGTTCCGCTTTATTCAATAATTCTTCGTAAAGCTTCTCTCCAGGTCTAAGTCCGCTAAAAACAATTTCAATATCTTTATCAGGCACCAAGCCGGTTAACTTGATCATATTTTTAGCCAGATCTACAATCTTTACAGGACTTCCCATATCAAAGACGAAAATTTCCCCACCATTCCCCATCGCTGCCGCTTCCATAACTAATTGGACAGCTTCGGGAATTGTCATGAAATAACGAGTAATATCCGGATGAGTTACTGTAATAGGGCCGCCTTTTTCAATTTGCGCTTGAAATCTGGAAAGCACCGAACCATTAGATCCTAAGACGTTTCCAAATCTTGTTGTTATAAAGCGTGTTTTGGCAATTTGAGATGGCTTATTCTTATCCGGCAAGTTTAAAGACTGGATATATATTTCGGCAATACGTTTTGATGCTCCCATAACATTAGTGGGATTAACCGCTTTATCTGTGGATATCATAATGAATTTATCTACATTAAATTCGTTTGATATATCTGCCAGATTCTTGGTTCCCAATATGTTGGTTCCAACGGCCTCAGAAGGATTATTTTCCATCATTGGAACATGTTTATATGCAGCAGCATGAAATACAATCTGAGGCTTATATTGCGCAAACATGGCCCTAACTCTACCTTGGTTTTGAATATCAGCAACGTACATTGCTGTATTGGAGCCGGGGTAATTATCTTCTACTTCTAATTGAAGCTCATGTAACGGAGATTCTGCCTGATCACAAAGAATAACCTGTTGTGGATTATAACTTAAAACCTGTCTTACGATTTCCGAGCCAATTGAACCAGCGGCACCGGTAATCAAAACCCTTTTACCCGTTATTTCAGTTAAAATATTATTCTTTTTAAGGATTATTGCATCTCGTTGCAGAAGGTCTTCTATTTTTAAATTCCGGATTTGATTCAAATCAAGCTTACCATACAGCCATTGATCGGCAGGAGGAACAGTTTGTACTTTAATTCCTTCTTCCATGCACTTTTCGATGGCTAGTTTTTTCCCATCAACATTAAGGCAATTACTCATTATAACTAAATTATCAATTTTAAACTTCTTCTTTAATTGATGAATAGCTGATGTTGGGTAAACCTTTCTTTGTTCTATATACTTATCGACTTTATCAAAATCATCATCGACAAATCCAATAATTTCAAACTTATTTTTATTTCGTACTTCTAATGCCTGTTTCAAAAGAATTGAAGCGCTGTCGGTGCCATAAATAAGAACAACTTCTCTATCGCCTTTTTGAGAGCTTTTTAAATAACTAAAGAAACTTTTTACTCCAATTCTCAACATAATGAGTAATGAAGTACTTATAAAAAAATTAATTAGGGCGATTGTGGCAAATTGCTTTATATATAAGTGGAAATAGGGGATAATAAACGCGTTAACCACAACAGCATAAACAATACTGGTAAGCAGAACTGCCGAAAAAATCCTGAAAATATCTTCTGTATTAGAATATCTGATGATTCCGGTATGAATGCGCATCTTAAAAAATACGGCAACGCAGATTAAAAGATATACTCCTGAATATATAAAAAAGGAACCCCTGAGAATTTCGCTAAATTCGAACTGCATCACTATAAAAAATGAAACCGCAAAAGCCCAACTAACGATAACTTGGTCGATGAGGAAAATGAGCCACTTTGAAAGGGCTCTTTCTCCATAAAGAATATTTTTCATGGCAGTAAGATTAGGTAGCTAATAAAAATTAACTTACTGTACGGTAGAAACAGTAAAGCAATTTTTAATCTTAGATATAACCATTCGAATCTCATACTCAGTTAAATTCGAACCTGAAGGCAGACATAAACCAATTTTAAACAAACGATCGCTTGTACCATCTCCATAAAATGGATATTGTTCAAAAATCGGCTGTAAATGCATTGGTTTCCAAATCGGTCTGGCTTCAATATTATCCTGAGCAAGAGCAAGCCTTAAAACTTCATTAGTAATTCTATCTTCCCCATTTTTAAGCGTTATAGCACTTAGCCAATGATTAGAGAAAAATTCGCCAGAAGTTTCTTCATGAAATTGAATATTAGGAATATTCGCTAATAATCTTTTATAGTGAGTAAAGTTTTTTCGTCGTTGATATATTCTTAAAGGTAAAACTTCCATTTGCCCTCTTCCAATACTTGCACAAATATTGCTCATTCTGTAATTGTAACCAACTTGACTATGCTGGTAATATGGTGCAATATCTCTAGCTTGTGTAGCTAAAAAGCGAGCTTTAATTATCCATTCTTCATTTTTAGAAATTAGAGCACCACCCCCAGAAGTTGTGATGATTTTGTTTCCATTAAATGAAAGAATTGCCATGTCGCCAAAAGTTCCTAATTTCTGGCCCTTGTATGTTGAACCCAAAGCTTCAGCGGCGTCTTCAACAACCGGAATATCATATCGCTTAGATATTTCCATGATCTCATCCATTTTGGCTGGCATACCATATAAATGAACAACAATAATTGCTTTTGGCTTCTTTCCTAATTCAATACGGTCTTTAATTGCGATTTCTAAAAACTCCGGAGACATGTTCCAGGTATCTTCTTCGCTATCTACAAATACAGGAGTTGCTCCCTGATACATTATAGGATTAGCAGAGGCCGAAAAGGTTAACGACTGACATAATACTTCATCACCTGCTTTAACTCCCAAAATTATCAAAGCTAAGTGTAATGAGGCTGTTCCAGAACTTAAAGCTGCAACGTGCACATTATTACCCAAATAGGTACAAAGGTCTTTCTCAAATCCATCAACGTGCGGACCTAAAGGAGCAATCCAATTGCTGTCAAAGGCGTTTTTAAGGAAGAGGAATTCGCTGCCCCCCATGTGAGGAGAGGATAAACTAATTTTTTTATTCATAGTAGTAGAGGTTGATGTACGAG
>JBDTLL010000031.1:0-14523 GCA_039934815.1 Daejeonella sp.
TAAAATAAAAAAGCTTTTTAACATCGGCGCAAGTTAAATAAAAGCGACAATCTTAAAAAGCTTTAAAATAAGATGACAGAAATTAGCGTTTGCCGCTCATTTGCATTAACTGATCAAATGTAATTTCTTCATAATCTTTAGTGGCACTAAACGAACCCGCGGGAACAGAATCAGTTTTAATTTCCTTCATTGTAGCCTTTAAACTTAGTCCGTTCATATACGAAGTAAATTCTACCGGCACACCGTAACTTGCTTTATAGAAACGTGTTAATGAGTTAGGTGTAATTTCAATATCTTTTGTGAACCAGGCCACAGAATTCTGGTTGCTTTTTTTCTCATTTACTTCATATTTAAGCGTCTTGTAGCCCGAAATTGTTTTAGTTTCCGTACCCGCAGTTAAAGTTAGATCAGGCATTTTATCCAGCATTTTATCCTGATCATCTGGTGTAAAAATTACAGAAAACTTCTTTCCCATCATTGGAATATCTAATAACATTCTCTCGTATTCCTTTTTAGCATTAAGAATAGATGTGCTGCTAAACATCGAAGATTCTGACTTTAAACTTGATGAATCTCCTTTAAAATAAACCTTCATTTGAGTTGGCAAATTGGCTGCCATAGCTTGCATTTGAGGAGGAACAGTCCATTCAACATCATAAATAATAGTTCCTTCGGTAATTTTATTTTGGGCAAATACAACTGAGCAAGTCAGAACTAAAGCCATAAAAATCATAATTTTTTTCATATCGTTTTTTCGTTTTGATTGTTTTTATTAACCGTTTTTAAAGTCTGCAAATTAAAAATTTCTATTATATCAGTCCATTTTAAAATGCATTAACATACAGACGGAAAAAATTGAAATATGTTACCCAATGTGAAAAATTTTGTAAATAATTAGCATTAATTAATAATTAAATTCATGTGGATGAAAAACATGATTATAATTTTATTATTAATTTCTTATAACGCCAAAGCGCAATACAATTCTGGAGCCAGGCTTACGGCTATGGCATTGACTGGCGTTTCTTTACAAGATATTTGGTCGATAAGTTCAAATCAGGCAGGGATTGTAAATATTACAAAGACAGCGGTGGCAATAGGATATGAAAGGCCTTTTGCAGATCAGGAGCTAAATTCTCAATCATTTTTAATAGTTCAACCAGTCCAAAAAGGTGTTTTGGGCATTGGCCTGCAAAAATATGGGTTTTCAGAGTATCAGTTGCTAAAAGCTGGATTTACCGTAGCCCGGAAGTTTGGTAATGATATATCCGCAGCCATAAATCTTAATTATCATGAATTAAAAATTTCCGGCTATGGAAGTGCAAAAGCTTTTACAGCCGAAGCCGGAGTCCAATATCAATTGAATGAAAAAATTAGATTGGGAGCACATGTTTCCAACCCGGGTAATGCGGGTTTTGGAAAAAATATAGCCGCAGATCTACCCGTGGCTTTGGAATTTGGTGCATCCTGGAAGTTCACCACTAAAGTTTTGCTCGCCGGAGCGATCACTCAGTTCAATAATTCATCCTCCGAAATTAAATTAGGTGTGGAATATTTAATACTGGATTGGTTATCACTTAGAGGTGGATTTTCAGCCGAACCAGCAAAGCAATACGCAGGGTTCGGGATCAATTTTCAAAATTTACGTTTTGACTTCGCCGCAGGCTCCAATCCGGTAATCGGTTATTCACCTCAAGTCGCATTGGGCTATGAATTTTAAATTGGGAATTATAATGTCGATTTTAATATTTCCCTGCAAACTTGCGTTTTGTCAAACGGTCAGTACTTCGATCGTAAATCAGTTAATCGAAGAGCTGACAGAAAATAACGATGAAGAAGTCGACTATTCTGAATTAAGTGAACGGCTGAATTATTACCTGAAATATCCTGTAGAGATTAATAAAATAAATTATAACCAGCTGAAAGAATTATTTTTTTTAAACCCGCTTCAGATCAACAATTTCCTGAACCACCGACTGGAAAACGGAAAATTAATTAGTCTGCTAGAACTCCAAAGTATTGACGGTTTCGAGCAGCAGGATATTAAAAGACTTTTGAATTTTATTTATCTGGCGGAGCCAAATTCTTTGGATAAAATATCTGCGCAAGACTTATTAAAAAAGGGTGATAATGAATTAATGATTCGCTTTTCTCAAGTGTTACAGCCGCAAAAAGGATATTCAATTTCCGATACTTCTACAAGATCGAGATATTTAGGATCGTCTCAGAAGATGCTTTTAAGATACAGATACAATTATGGTCGGAATGTTTCTGCCTCATTAAATCTAGAAAAAGATCCAGGAGAACAATTATTTGGAAGCTTCAGTAAACCGTTTGATTTTGTTTCAGGGAATATTTCGTTTAAAAACGTCGGGAAAATTTCAAAGCTAATTTTAGGCGATTATTCGCTGCAATTTGGACAGGGATTAGGGATTTGGACAGGTCTGAGTTTTGGGAAAGGGGCTGCAATAACCGGCATCGCCAAACCTGATTTTGGATTAAAATCTTATACTTCTTTTAATGAATATTTATTTTTTAGGGGAGTAGCCACCAGCATAGACCTAAAAAGCTTCAATTTAACAAGTTTTATATCCTACAGAAAATACGATGCAAGTATTTCAGAGTTAGATTCGCTTGGCCAAACTGAAATTAATTCAATTTCTGTAAGTGGTTATCATCGTACATTAAATGAAATAAATAACCGAAATGCTGTAAATGAATTTTTAGTTGGCAGCAATTTACAGTTTCGTAGAAAGAACCTGAGAATTGGTTTAACAAGCTATCAGAGCATATTTAATAAAAATTTTTCTTCTGGAAATTCGCTTTATAATCAATTTGAATTGTCCGGTAATTCCGTTTTTAACAATAGTTTTTATTACGCTTATAATTTAAAAAGCACTTATTTGTTTGGTGAAGTAGCCAACACTTTTCATCAAGGTTCTGCTTATCTTATCGGTGCAATTTCAAGCATTTCTCCTCAGGTAAGTATTGTTTTGTTTCACCGAAATTACCAGAGAAATTATCAGTCTTTATACAATCAAGCTATTTCTGAATCAAGCAATGGTGTTAACGAAAAGGGTTTTTATTCAGGAATTACCGTAAAGCCCAACTCAAAATTTGAACTAAATGCATATGCAGATATTTTTAAATTTCCCTGGCTGAAATACTTTACGGATGCGCCATCCACAGGATATGAATTGCTGGCGCAATTAGCTTTCACACCCAATAAAAAGTTTAAAATTTACGGACGGTTTAAAAAGGAAGTTAAGGAAGAAAATGCGGATGTTCTGAACTCTGTTCACGAGGTTTTTCCCTACTCAAAATTGAATTATCGCTTAGAAATTAATTACAAAATAAGTTCTGCGCTCACTTTTAGAAACAGATTTGAACTAAGCCAATTTCAAAAATCCGGTGACAAAGAAAACGGCTATTTAGGTTACCAGGATATAATTTACGATCCGCTGCAAAGCAAAGTATCATTGAATATGCGATTTGCAATTTTTAATACAGCGGGTTATGATTCCAGAATTTATGCATACGAGAATGACGTTTTATACAGCTATTCCATTCCTGCATATCAGCATCAGGGAACCAGATTTTACTTAAATGCAAGATATACGTTTGCAAAAGGCATAGATTTTTGGGCAAAATATAGCCTTACTCATTACACCGATTTAGATGTAATCGGATCGGGATTGGACGAAATAGAAGGCAAAAACAAGTCGGAAATCAAATTTCAAATCAGATATAAGTTTTGATATGTTTTTTAAAGGCGAAATTCCATTTGTGAGATTTTTACTTCCATTTCTTATAGGGATTGGGTTGGAATTGAACTATAATCTTCTATTGTCACCGTACTACTACTTTTTCGCTTTATCCGCACTTTTTGTCTGTCTTGTTTTTCTAAATTTAAGTTATAAAAATTGGTCGATATACAAGTCGAAGTGGCTTCCCGGATTATTAATCTATTTCTTTTTAATCGGAGCGGGATTTTCGTCAGTTTTCCTAAAAAAGGAGATAAATAAGTCAAACCACTTTAGCCGTAAAAGTGGCGATGCATTAGTAGTAAATGTAATTTCCGCACCTAAAATAAGTCATAATATTGCCCGGTTTCTTGTTGAAAGCAAGCAAATTATTTCACCGGCCAAGGCAGTTAATGTTTCTGGAAAATTATTGCTTGCATTAAAAATTGATTCGTTAAAGCCACTTTCCATTAAATATTCTGATCAGCTACTCATTGATAATCAGTTTACAGAAATTGAGCCGCCTTACAATCCGCAGGAGTTTGATTACAAAGCATTCTTAGCCAATCAGCAGGTTTATCACCAGGCATTTATAAATCAAGAACAAGTATATATTATTAAGCATAATGCAGGAAACAGATTGCTGAATTTTGCCATTGAGCTGAGGAAAAATTTGGTAGACAAAATTCAGAAATACTTTCCCGGGAAGGAATCTGCTGCAATTGCCTCAACTTTAATTTTGGGTTATCGGGCAGATTTAAGTCGCGATGTTATTGATATATTCTCAAAAACCGGAACAATGCATGTGCTTTCTGTTTCTGGAATGCATGTAGGAATTGTATTTCTGCTTCTAAGTTTCATTCTTGCTCCATTAAAAAAGCGCAAAAAGTTAAATATTCTCCGGACCGCCATTTTTATTTTTTCCATTTGGTTCTATGCATTAATAACAGGTTTTTCGCCATCTGTATGCCGTGCAGCAACTATGCTTACGTTTATAATTGTTGGCAAATCCATAAACCGGAAACAAAATTCTTTCAATTTACTGGCGATTTCGGCATTCGTTTTACTATTAATAAATCCATTTTATTTAATGGATGTTGGATTTCAACTATCTTATCTCGCAGTTGCCGGGCTCATCTATCTTCATCCAAAAATTTACCATTCATTTAATTTTTCTAACAAAATTGCAGACTTTATCTGGAATTATACATCGCTTTCGTTTGCGGCACAACTTGCCACGTTCCCAATCAGTATCTATTATTTCCACCAATTTCCTTTGTATTTTTTGCTGAGTAATCTATTTATTGTCATTCCGGTTGCCTTAATTATGTATGCCGGTATTGCTTTTTTATTTATTCCATTCCCGATAATCCTGAATCCTTTAGGTTGGCTCATTAGTGAAATGATAAGGATAGTAAGTAAGGTTTTGCAGTTTATTGAACATTTACCATTCGCAAGTTTGGGAGGTTTATGGATCAGCGCTTTTCAATATCTGATGATTTATTTAATCATCAGTTTACTTGCATATTTTATAATAAGCAAAAATAAATCTGCATTTAAATTGCTTTTAGTCACCGTTTTAATTTTCTGTGTCACGGTATCTTTTAAAACCTACCGGGATTTAAACCGTAAAGAATTAATATTTTACAGCCTAAGAAAGAATTCTGGATTTGCATTCATTCATCAGAACGAATCAATATTTATAAGTGATTTTTTGGCTGATGATAAAACCAAAGATTTTTCTGTTAAGCCTTCGCTGGAAAGCAGAAATGTGAAAGCAATAAAATATTTCAATTTCGAACAGATCGAAAAGCTGGATCAATACCAATTCTCAGCTAACTCATTTCAATTTGCGAATTTTAAAATTTTCAGGCTTGACCGAAATTTTAATAAAACAACTTTTCAACAAAATTTAAAAGTGAATGCACTAATGATAGGTGGAAATCCCAAGATAAATTTAGAACAGGTTTTAAATGAAATAAACTGTGATATATTGCTTTTGGAAGCTACAAATCCGGATTATAAAAATAAGCGATGGAAAACAATAGCCGATTCTGTTGGCAAAAAGTGTTACGTTTTAAAGAAAAATCCGGCTTTGGTTATTAAACTTTAGATATTCCAATAGATTTGCTTAAAATTAAGAATACTAAATTTTAAGATTTAATAAACACATATGTCGTTAGTTGAATTTGAGGAGATAAACCGGGTTGCCTATATAACGTTGAACAGGCCGGAAAAAAGAAACGCCCTGAATCCGGAATTGGTAGAACTGCTTGGCAAATGTTTTTTAAAGGCAAATTCTAATCCGGAAACCAAAGCAATTGTTTTGGCCGCCAATGGCGATGTGTTTAGCGCAGGCGCAGATCTGGCATATTTACAGCAACTTCAGAATAACTCTTTCGACGAAAATGTTGAAGACTCAAACAATTTAAAAAAGCTGTTTTACAACATCTACACTTCTCCAAAATTAGTTATTGCGCAGGTAGAAGGTCATGCTATTGCGGGCGGTTGCGGTTTAGCTTCTGTTTGCGATATTGTTTTTAGTGTGCCCGAAGCTAAATTTGGTTATACTGAAGTTAAAATTGGATTTATTCCCGCTTTGGTTGCCTGTTTTCTGGTCAGGAAATTAGGGCAGGCACGCAGTAACGAATTATTACTGAGCGGTGAACTGATATCTGCAGAAATTGCAGAAAAATATAACCTGATTAATTTTATTGTTGAAAAGGATAATATCCGCGAAAGCGTAAAAAAATATGCCGAGAAGGCGGTAATTTCAGTTTCTGCGCAATCTGTTGCTTTAACTAAAGAGTTGCTTAATATGGCCCAAAATTTACCCTTGGAAGAAAGTTTGGAACAGGCCGTTATGCTAAACGCAAAAGCCCGTGCTACCGATGATTGTAAAAAGGGAATTTCTTCATTTTTAAATAAGGAAAAACTGGAATGGTAAAAGCTGGTTAATACTTAGGTGTGTAACCGCATCAATAAATTGTAAATTATGCCTGTTACTCCTAAAGAAAATGTGCCGTACGAAGTTTTTTTAATTGGAGATACAGGAAGCATTAACCGAACAAAACCGGATCCGGTTATGGAAATGTTGAAGGCACATTGTGATGTGAATCAGCAATCTACCATTTTGTTTTTAGGAGATAATGTCTATCCTCGCGGACTTCCGGCAAAAGATCATTTATTAAGAAAAGAAGCTGAAGAAACATTAACTGCGTACAAAACGGCATTGAAAGATTATCACGGCCGAATTTTATTTATTTCCGGAAATCACGACTGGAACAAGGGTAGAAGCGACGGCTACGAATATGTTTTAAGGCAACAGGATTATCTGGACAAACTTTTTGATAAAAGGGTAATGTATCCTTTAAATGGTTGTCCGGGGCCGAGTGAAATTCATATAAACGAAGATATTACTCTTGTTTTAATCAATACCCAATGGTGGTTACAATCGGGATTTAGACCGGTTGGCCCGCAATGCGGCTGTAAAGTAAATAGCGAAGAGGAATTTTTTTCTCAACTGATTAAGGTTTTAGATAACAATAAAGGGAAGCAAATAATTGTTGCCGGTCATGCTCCGGTTTATAGTTATGCTATTCATGGCGGACGCTATAAATTCAGGCATCATATTTTTCCGATGACCATTTATCATAAAAAAGCGTACGTTCCATTACCTTTTATTGGTTCATTATTGCCACTGTACAGGAAATATTTTGGTGCGAAAGAGGATATTGCACATCCAAGATATCGGCATCTAAGAAAAAAATTAAAAGAGATTTTTAAAGCTTATCCGGGTTTGATTTATGCGGCGGGACACGAGCATAACTTACAGCATATTTCTAAAAATCAAAATCATTTTATCATTAGTGGAGCAGGATCAAAACTGAAATATGTTTTGAGTGAAGGAAAGCATTTGCGTTTCGGCATAAAAGCAAAAGGCTTTTTTAAGATCAGATTTGAAGGAAATGCTTGCGCTTTTTTATCTGCATGGATTTTGGATGCCGGACAAGCAAAAGGCAAAATGGTTTATGAAGAACAGCTTTACTAGAAATTTGCCGGAACGATAACTTTTAACGCATGATGCATAATTTCTGCTTTAATATCATTTACCCGATCAATTATTTCACCGTCAATTTGTAGCGTAGTTTTTCTGTTGCTGTGGATTTGCGCATGTTTACACGAAATGATTTCTATATAATCTGACGTTAACAACGTATTCCTGAACATTTTCCAGGCTATAGAGAATAACTTAATATCCGGAAAAGGCTTTACAATTACCAGTTCAAATTTCCCATCGTCAATTAAACCATTGGGGTTAATTATAGCGCCGGTGCCGTATTTGGAGGCATTTGCAAAAGTTAAGGAAACAACTTTTCTTTTTATCGTTTTTTGGTCGTACCTGATACTTAAATTGTAATGTTTAAGAAGAAACATTTCACCAAGTAATATCTTCGCGTACGAAAACATTCCACGCTTTTTTTCCTGTTCAAAGCGCTTAACTATTCGGGCATTCAATCCCACATCACCTAAATGAATGCAAACTTTCTTGTTGATTTTAATGAGATCGATGGATTTGGTAACGCCATTACCCAAGAGCGAAATAGCATCTTCCGGATTGTTGTTAATCTGAAGTTCCCGTGCCATTCCATTAGCAGAACCCATAGGAATGATGAGTAATTGAATATCGCTGAAAGCAAGAATTTCTGCCAGCAAATTCACTGTGCCATCGCCACCGGCTGCACCAATAATCTCCGGCTTAAAAGTTTTGATCTTATCCTTTATTTCCGCAACACAATTATTCCCTTCAACGTTGTAAACATCGTATTCAAAGTTTAATTCTTTCGCTTTCGCGGAGATTAAATTGTCAAGAATTTCTTTGGTTTCTGTTCCGGAACGCGGGTTAATAACAAAAAGCACCTTCATATTTATTCCGCGATCTATGTAATTGTGGCTAATTTACTCACTTATAGTTGTTCTTTAACCTCAAGCAAAAACTGTTTCAGTCGTTCTAAAGAATCAATTACTTTTTGATTTTCTTTCACTTCTCCTTTATTACTTTTCAGATAATCCTTCGCTCCGTGCAAAGTAAAACCTTTGTCTTTTACCAGGTTAAATATAATTTTCAGATTCTCTACATCTTCAGGAGTAAATAATCTATTGCCTTTTTTGTTTTTTTTAGGTTGAAGGATGTCAAATTCTTTTTCATAAAAACGTATCTGCGAAGCATTTACGTCAAACATCTGGGTTACTTCTCCCATTGTGTAATAAAGTTTTGTTATATCTCGATCCTTATAAGGCATATTGAAAAAGTCTTATACTAAAACCTATAGCGTTTTAATATGTAAATTGTTTTGTAAAGCTATTAATTTATGATTTACACCACAATTTTTAAATACGGTGTGGTTGAAAAAAATTGTCTTATTGCCTTTTGCAGCAAGGCATGTTTTCTTTCATTCAAAAAATTAACTTTGCACAAATAGTAATACAGAGGATGACGACCAAGGAAATCAGACAAGCATTTTTAGATTTTTTCGCTAGCAAAGGACATCAAATAGTTCCTTCTGCACCAATTGTTGTTAAAAACGATCCAACATTGATGTTTACCAATGCCGGTATGAATCAGTTTAAAGATTTGTTTTTGGGAGATGCAAGCATTAAATATTCTCGTATTGCTGATACGCAACGTTGCCTTCGCGTATCCGGAAAACATAATGATCTGGAAGAGGTAGGTATTGACACCTATCATCACACCATGTTTGAAATGCTTGGAAACTGGAGTTTTGGCGACTATTTTAAGAAAGACGCCATAGCCTGGAGCTGGGAATTGCTTACCGAAGTATATCAGATACCAAAAGATAAGTTATATGTAACAGTTTTTGAAGGCGATGAAAAAGACGGATTACCGAAAGATCAGGAAGCTTATGATTTCTGGAAACAATTAATTGATGAAGATCGAATCCTTTTAGGAAATAAAAAAGACAACTTCTGGGAAATGGGCGAAACAGGTCCATGCGGTCCTTGTTCAGAAATACACGTAGATTGTCGTACAGACGACGAGAAAAAAGCTGTTGATGGAAAAACATTGGTTAACAATGATCATCCGCAGGTTATTGAGATTTGGAATAACGTCTTTATGCAATATAACCGCTTAAAAGACGGTTCCTTACAAACATTGCCGGCACAGCATGTGGATACCGGAATGGGTTTGGAAAGGTTGGTACGCGTTCTTCAGGAAAAAACGTCTAATTATGATACGGACGTTTTTCAGCCATTAATTCAATTTATAGCAGAACAGGCAAAAGTTAAGTATGGCGAAGACGAAAAATTAGATATTGCCATGCGGGTTATGGCTGACCATATTCGTGCTATTTCTTTCGCTATTGCGGATGGACAATTGCCCTCAAATAATAAAGCCGGTTACGTTATACGCCGGATTTTGCGCCGAGCTGTGCGTTATGCGTATACTTTTTTAAATTTCAAAGATCCGTTCTTAAATAAACTGGTTCCAATATTATCAGATCAGTTTGAAAACGTTTTCCCGGAATTGGCAGCACAAAAGGATTTTGTTCAGAAAGTAGTTTTAGAAGAAGAAATATCGTTTCTTAAAACGCTTGCTACTGGAATTCAGCGTTTTGAAAAGTATTCCGGAAACGGTAAAAATATTGAAGGGAGTTTCGCTTTTGAATTGTATGATACATTTGGTTTCCCGATAGATCTGACAGAATTAATGGCCAGAGAAAAGGGACTGACCGTCGATATGGAAGGTTTTGATGCCGAACTGCAAAAACAAAAAACACGTTCCAGAGCAGCTACCGCGATAAATACCGGAGATTGGGTTATTGTGAATGAAGGCGATGAAGTTGAATTCACGGGTTATACCGAGCTCGAGACGGAATGCAAAATTTTGCGTTACAGAACTATCAGTGCGAAAGGAAAAGATCAGTTTCAGATTGTATTGGATAAAACTCCGTTTTATGCAGAAAGTGGCGGCCAGGTTGGCGATACTGGAAGGCTGGAAGATCATTCCCGCTTATTTCAGTTTGAAGTGACAGACACACGCAAAGAAAATGGTTTAATTGTTCATTACGTGGATATTTTGCCTGCTGATTTTGAAGGTTCATTTTGGGCCCTGGTGGATGAAGATAAACGCCATTCTACCGAGAATAATCACTCGGTAACGCATTTATTGCATTCGGCTTTAAAGCAGGTTTTAGGTTCGCATGTAAATCAAAAAGGTTCGTTAGTTAATGCAGATCACTTGAGGTTTGATTTTTCACATTTTTCGAAACTAAGTCCGGAAGAAATTTCTGAAGTTGAAAATATTGTAAATAGAAAAATTCGTCAGAATATCACTTTAAAGGAAGAGCAAAACGTCCCTTACGAAGAAGCGCTGCAATCGGGTGTGACCGCTTTGTTTGGTGAGAAATATGGAGATCACGTAAGGGTAATTACGTTTGACGATCATTATTCCAAAGAACTTTGTGGCGGAACTCACGTTAAGGCAACCGGGCAGATTGGCTATTTTAAAATAATTTCTGAAAGCGCCGTGGCGGCCGGAGTTAGAAGAATTGAAGCCATAAGCGGCGATAAAGCCGAGCAATATATTGTTGAACAGCAAAAAGTGCTTTCAGACTTAAAGGATTTATTAAAAAATCCTGCGGATTTAATTAAATCAGTTGAAAGCTTGATTGAAGAAAATTCCCGTTTACGGAAAGAAACGGAAAAAGCTATTCTTGCAAAATCGGCAGGACTGAAAAATGAACTCGCTGCAAAGGCAGAAAATATTAATGGCGTAAACTTTATTGCAGAAAAAGTTGAATTGCCAAATGCGGATGCTATCAAAAATTTAGCTTTCGGAATTAAAGAGCTAGTATCGGATCTGTTTTTAGTTATCGCCGCAGAAATCGAGGGAAAGCCAAATTTAACCGTAATGGTTTCGGATAATCTGATAAAGGAAAAAGGACTGAATGCCGGAACAATAATCAGGGAGCTTGCTAAAGAAATTAAAGGTGGAGGCGGAGGTCAGCCGTTTTATGCAACCGCAGGTGGAAAAGATGTTGACGGTTTAGAATCCGCGTTAGCAAAGGCAAAAACATTCCTATCCTAAAATTCAAGATTTGTTAAACATCACTCCGCGATAGCCGGGTGATGTTTACTATTAAATGAAACTCAGTCTAAAATTTGATAAAATTAGTGCGAGAATGATTTGACCTTAACTTTCGGTTTTAACTTTATAACAGGTTTTACCGGAGTTTTATGAATGGGTTTAACTCCTTTTTTTACAGGCTGAATAGTTTTTTTTTGAATTACCTTTTTATTCGAATTTGAATGGTATTTACGATTCTTACTATCCTTGATACAGATCTGTTTAGATTTTTTCGTTTTTAAATTATCATACTTCTCTTTATGCTCATTAAACTGCAGATATGGTCGCGATGTGCCGTTTAATACCACTTTATGAGCTTCATAAAGATCAAAAGAAATTGATTTTTGAGGCAGATGCTTGGAAAAAATCCATCGTCCGTTACTTAAGTAGATAAATTGGCGCTTATCTACACTGTAATATGTTTGGATTCCCGGGATGTAATAATAATCTACATGATCAAATCCAACAGGCCCCCACAAAGGTTGTTTCTCAATATTAATTTTGACTTTTTCCTGCGCTTCTACTTTAGAGAAAGGTAAAATCAGAATGATAAAAGCGAATGCCAGCAGCACATTTTTCATAGCATAAGGTATATACGCCGGTAAACCCAAAGTCTGTGCCATGTTATATTTCGGTGCCTTTAGTATTCAAAAACCGCATTCCTGCATCAAATGATTATATTTGAAAAAATTGATTTTAAAGCTGTAAAGCTTGTTTACTGAATAATTAATAGATAGATAATATTGTGAGAAAAATTCTAATTATTGCCTTCGGATGTTTATTTGCGTTAGCATCTTGTAAAAACAACAAAGAATTCGTTTTAAACGGAAAAGTTGAAAATGCCGGTTCTATTAAAAAAGTTCAATTATATGAAATGGATCAACTTGTCGATTCAGCTTTTTTAAATGAGGATAATGAGTTTAAGTTCAAAAAGATTTCAGCAGATCCAAATTTCTACACCATGGTTATTGGTGATAAAAATTTCCTGATCATCGCTCAAAACGGTGATGAGATATCATTTAAAACTGATTATACCAGCGCCGAAAATACCTATACCATTGATGGTTCATCAGATTCAGAAAAAATCCGTGAATTTAATAAAGTAAGCAATGAATACGGAAAAGTTTATAAGGATATAGAAACAGAATATTCTCAGCAGCTAAGTTTACACCCCAATTCAAAGGATTCGATCTATAATTCTTTGATGCCTAAATTTCAAAAAAATATGGATGCCTATAGTCAGGAAGCCTTGAAATTTGGTGAAGAAAACAAAGATAATTTAGCCGGTTTTTACGCTGTTGGAACTATTGATCAAAGTCGTTACGAAACTCAGCTTATCAAATTTGCAGAAGAAATAAAAGATAAGTTTCCCAATAACAAAGCAGTTCAGTCGTTTTCAGAAAAAATGCTTGCTGCCAAACCAATCTCCGTTGGACAGCCAGCGCCACAGTTTGAGTTACCAACTCCCGATAATAAAATGATTAAGCTTTCTGATTTGAAAGGAAAGTATGTTTTATTAGACTTTTGGGCGTCATGGTGTGCTCCATGCCGACAAGAAAATCCAAATATTGTGAAACAGTACAATAGTTTTAAAGACAAAGGTTTCACGGTTTTAAGCGTATCGCTTGATAAAAAGAAGGATGCCTGGGAAAAAGCAATTGCCGATGATAAATTAGCCTGGACACATGTTTCTGAGTTAAAAGAATGGGACGGAAAAGTTTCTATGGAATATAAAATTGAAAGTATTCCAGCGTCATTTTTGTTAGATCCGAAGGGAAAAATTATTGCCAAAAATTTACGTGGCCCAGAACTGGAAGCGTTTTTAAGCAAAACCTTGAAAAACTAAAATCTCGCCGGAAGGTTAAGGGTTAACAATTTGTTAATATATAGTTAATACATTTAGAATAATTACAGGTTAATTTAGCGCTAAATAAATATATATGAATTCTGCTAAGCCAAAAATCCTTATTGTTGACGACGAGCCTGATATTCTTGAATTAATAGAATATAATCTTAACAAAGAAGGTTATCAGGTTTATACTGCCACTAATGGTCAGGAAGCAGTTAGTGAAGCTAAAAAGGTTTTACCTGATCTGATTATTTTAGACATTATGATGCCTAAAATGGATGGCATAGAAGCCTGCCGCATTTTAAGATCATTGCCGGAATTCAAAAATACGTTTATGGTGTTTTTAACCGCCAGAAGTGAAGAGTATTCTGAAATTGCCGGTTTTAACGTAGGAGCGGATGATTATATAGCCAAACCAATTAAGCCGCGTTCGCTGATAAGTAGAATAAATGCCATTTTGCGCCGCAATTCTCAAACAGAAGAAGTTGCCGAAAATAAGCTGGAAATTGCTGATCTGGTAATCGACAGAGATGCGTTTCTGGTTTTTCAAAAAGGCGAAAAGGTAGTTTTAGCGAAAAAAGAATTTGAGCTTCTCTATTTATTAGCATCTAAACCCGGAAAGGTATTTACAAGAGAAGTTATTCTTAAAAATATTTGGGAAGATTCTGTTGTAGTTACAAACCGAACAATCGACGTGCATATCAGAAAAGTGCGTGAAAAACTTGGAGAAATGTACCTGACGACCGTGAAAGGTGTAGGTTATAAATTTGAAGCGAAATAAT
>JBDTLL010000032.1:0-14223 GCA_039934815.1 Daejeonella sp.
ATCTGCATAGACCGGGTTAAATTCCAGCTGATACCGTAAAGACGCGACATCTGGAAATTCTTATTAAAGTTGGTGTTGATCGGCAGAAAGTTATTCGGATCGTTATTCCGTAATGTATTTTCAGAATATAAGCGATCTACGTCAATGCGGAAGTTGAGTACTGACGGAAGCAAGCTAAAATTGAAATCGCGGATCAAGCCTAAATTTTTAGATTTTATCAGCTTTTCAAAAGGCGTTATAGATTTTGCCTGATTTGAATAATTGTAAGCTAAACCTGCTCTGTAAGTTCGCTGCAATGCTTTTTCATTTATAAAATCATGATGATCGTATTCATTAAAAGCATACGTTGCGCTCCAGTTTTCAATATCCCATAAATGGATCTTACTTTCCGGATTTGTACGAATTTTACGAACATTGGTAAAATTGATACTCTTTCGCGACGTTAAATCTTCGGCGCTGGAGCGGATAGAATCGCGGGCAGATTGTGAAGCATTTTGCAGAGCTGTTTTCAACTCAAGATCCGGTGTTCCGGGATCATATTGCGGAGTACCAACCTGTTTAGAGAAATTGATAAACATGGGCACTTTAATTCCAGATTTTTCAGAGAAAAACTTTCCAAGTTCAACACTTGATGCCACATCAAACAACACATCGTCCGCACGGTTTCTTTCACTTACACGTTTATCCAAAGAACCAAAACCAATTGTGCTTTTACTTCCGGAAACGGTTACGTCAGCAAAATCTGCCAGTTTCGCATTCAATCGACCCGTGGCGGCCCAACCTCCACGCTCATCAAAATCTGTTAAACGCAACTCATTAAACCAGATCTGTGCAGTTTTATCCAAACCGTCATCCAAACCCGGAATTGCCGGATTTCTCAACGGATTTTTAACGCCCAGCATATAAACCCGCACCTTACTTAAATCCGGCTGACCCAAAACGGTAATCTTTTTTGTGCCGACCGTGTAAACAAAAGGGATATTTATTGGATATGGCTGCCCGTTTAAAACCGCCTGATTTCTGGCGATTTTGGCTTCCTGAAAAAGACGAATATCCAGATCTATTTTATTCTCATCAGGCCAAATTGCAAAGGGATCCCGCGAGCCCGGATTGGTCACCTTTAAAGGCAACTCATATTCATAATAGTTATCCTGGTTATCAGTTCCAACCCGCACAAAAGCATCGACATCATTATCTCTTAACTGATCGCCTTCGGCGTGAATAAACATTTCTAAACGACGGTATGCTCTAAAATCGTTTACCGTAGTTCTGAAAGCTGCTCTTCCGTAACCGTCACGAACGTTTTTCACCGTTACGGCCAACGATTGCTCGTTCTGTCTGGTGTCGCCACGGAAATTACTAAAATCACGCTCACGTTCAATTCCCGGCGGCACCACATACGGAATTGGCGAACGCTTTCCATTTTCCTCGATATTTACAGCAGAAACTTCCAGAGTTGAATTATCTAATCCCGGGTTAATTAACGTTGGATCTGTAATTACCTTGGCGGGATTATTTTCCGAATTATATCTGCGCCATTCGCCACGTACCAACTGCAATTTTGCAAAACGCATGATTGTTGTGTCTGCAAAATCTGTCATAAACATCCGCACAAAGCGAATAGATTTAAAATCCTTAATGTTTCCTACCTTTTGCTGAAATTCTGCAAGAGGAATTTTAAACTGGATCCAACGCACCGTTTCTTGTTTTCCGTTCGCCAGTTTAACCGTTGCAGGAACAATATCGGCGATGAAATTGGTTCCGGTAACCTGCAGATCTTGCGGGCGAATAGAAACTTTGTATTGATAATATTCATCCGCAAGCGTAGAATTGTTATCACGATTGATATCCTCGCCATCAGGCAAAGGTGTAGAAGCCGAATTTTCTATGCCGGTTTGATCTAAAGATTGCTGACTGGTTTTGGAGTTTCCCTCCGTTCCGTTATAGAGTTCGTATCGTTTTAATATACCGGCATTAATTTGATCAAGCGTATTTCCTCTATAATACTGATAGTCATCCGAAGCCGGATCTGCATCTAAAAGTGCCGCGGCCTGTGGGTTTAACTGGCTTTTAGCCTGATTTAAAAATGCAGCATATTGAGACCGTTCGATATCATCACTTAAACCATCAATACCAACATCCTGAAATTGGCGTGCGTCCGCATTATTATCAAATGCCTGAATTACGGGTTGCAGACGTGGCACACGGCCCCAAACGGTCTGGTCGGTTTTCGTATTATCGCCGTCAACAGGCAAACCATTCTCTAAACTCTTTCGGCCGTCTTTTAAAATATCTTCGGAGATATTTCCCAGATTGAAATACAAATCGCCACCGGGACTGTTCGGTTTATAAATAAACGGATCTAAAACCCATAGCTCAATAAATTCAATGTTTAATGCTTCAAAATCATTTGTTTCCAGTTTCCTGAAAATCCCGCCCCAGCGATCTCTTGGATTTATTAAAGTTCCGTTTGGATTTAAGCCTGTAGTTGTAAAATTATACGGACCACGCACATTTGGATAATATGCCAAATCAAAAGTTGGTAAAATCAGCGGCTGACCGGTAACCGATTGCTTAAATGGAAAAACCTCTTTCTCAAAAATCTCTCTGACATAATGGTTAGAAAGCTCGGTTTTGTTTCCTTTAATATTATCCGGAGTTGTTGAGTTTGCCGAGGTAAAAAATATGGGATCTATGTTGTAATAAGCCAGTCGGGCACGATTGAAACCGTAAGAAAGATCGTTATTCAGCTGTGCTTCAGGGAATAACTGCGGCGTTCCGGATATTTGCCATGGCGTTGAACTTTTAATATCTATCAATGATCTGCTCGACTCAAAATCATCCAGATAACTTGTACCGTTTCTGCTTCCGGCAAAATTCAAAGCGGATGGATGCCCCGGAATAAAGTTGGCGTATTCTGTATTGAACGTAACGGTTGATATTTCTTTGGTATTTATGAAAGGGATTTTATCAACCAGGCGTGTCAACCAGCGGGAATCTGAACTGTAATTGGCATCTAAACCCCAGATAGAATTTGAAATTGCTTCTTCGCCGATATTAACTTTTTGTGTCAGCGGTTTTTCCGTCAGGTTCATTACCGTTCCGCCTAAATTCAATTTATTGCTAACGCGATAATCAAAACGAGAACCCACTAAAGATCTTTGCTGCAAACCAAAAAGCTCGTTATTCTCCAGTTTAATCCGTATCGGCTGACCGGAATTTAATAATGCCTGATTTAATATGCGAACGCGGCCGATGTTATAATCTACCGTAAAATCGGCACCTTCCTGCAAAGGCAATGTGCCGGCAACAACCTGTACAGAACCCTGGGGAATATTAATGGCGTTTAACTGAAATTCAGAACCAGACTGTGATTGGTAGGTTCCGCGGATGATGTACCTGTTTAGTTTTTGGAATAATTGCTGCGCATCCACTTTAGTGGAATCATAAAGTGGCTGGAAAACATATTTTTGAATTAGATTTTGTTCTGTAACCGGATTAAATTTTGCAGCCAAATCTGAGCCGAAAGGTTCAATAAGCGGAAAAGTAATGCGTCCGTTTAGCGGATCAATTGTAATGCCTTCCAGAAAATCAAAATAGCCATCCGGCTTTCTGTCATTTTGCTGATTTAAATTATCCAATCCGGTTAGCTGCAACCAAAGCTGTCCGGTTGTATTTGCACCTTCAGTTATTTGGGGTTTTTCCACGCCGGATTTTTCATCCAGACGAAAAATGTTTAAGCGGAAATCTGTGCGGCTAACCTGATACGCATTTAATGAATAAATATTCTTCATCATCAAATCCCAGGTTGGCAAATTAGTTTTAAGCGTTTCGTTTTTCAGCAGTTTTACAAAAAGCACTTTCGGAGTTGTATTATCAACCGGAACGTCTGTTGATAATTCTCCAACCTGATATTCTACCCCGTTTATGGTGTAGCGATAAGCAACCGCCAAAACTTCATCCGCATTTAGCGAACTATTTAACGAAATATAACCCAGTTGTCTGCTCAGCGTATATTCTCTTTCAGTAAGCTTTCTGGCGTAGGTCAACTTAGAAAAATTGTCGGTTCCGCCGTTTGCCTGAAAATAAGAATTGGCATCATTTGAATTGGTCAGTCGTGCGCCAGGCGGCAAATTTTGCAATAAATTGTTTGATTGCTGCGGAAATCCGGGTCCGTTAAAACCTGCCGGGATAACAGAAAAACCTGCGCCGCCCTGAACCTGCGCCGTATTGTAGGGTTGATTTTCTCCAAGATCCAATAATCCCAACACATCACGCGAATCAACAGTACTGCTGCTCCGGTTGGTTACCCAAACTTCTATTTTGGTAATGTTAACGTTGCTGGTAATAATCGGGCTGTTAGCTAAAGCGCTGTTGTAGTTGTTCCGAAAATACTGAGCGAGAAAATAATGTTTGTTTGCTTCATAGTTATCCGCAGAAATGCGAAAATCATTTTGCTGAGAACCGTTGGAAATAGTGATTTCTTTTTGCTGAGATTTTTGCTGAGAGAAAACACTGGTCACATTTAAGCGGCCAAACTGCATTTGCGTTTTGAGCCCGAATAAAGCCTGACTTCCGGTAATTAAAGTAGAACTTAATGGTAAACTAACGTTACCTGCTTCAATCTTTTTAATGATCTCATCATCCTTGCCGGTATAATCCAGCTTCACCTGGTTTTCAAAATCGAATTGCGCCTCTGTATTGTAATTCGTGGTAATTCTTAATTTATCGCCAATTTGGCCAACCACATTCATCTGGATTCGCTGATCGAAATCGAAGTTTCCCTGTTTACGCTGACGCTCATTAAATAATGGATTTTCATTTCGGTTTAACCGACCCGAAAATGTTAATTCTGCTGAGCCCTGCGGGCGAATATCGATTGTAGAACCACCAAATATTTTTTCGAAAGAACGACTGTTAACTTTTACAGGAGGAATAAACCCTGGCGTTCTGGCTTCTGTTAAAGGAAGATCTGATAATTCTCTCCAGTAATTTTTCTTGATCAGTTCGTTTTCATAACGCTGATATTGTTCGATACTTAAATATTGTGGCGCACGATATAAGCGGTCGCCAATTTTTTCGCGAATGATATATTGTTTAGAAATAGGATCGAATTCAACACTGCGCTGAATGTTTGACGGATTCGGAAGAATTACGCCCGTGGAGGGAGTCAGCAAAATTGATTTGGTATCCTTAAAGGGATAAACCAGTTTTGTAGTGTCGGGTTTAGCAGTGTTATTCTGCGCAAAAGCATTTTCACCAAAAAATGCACTAAAAAGGCATAAATTCAGCAATAAAAAATTGAAAATGTTTTTCAAACTCCCAGTAGTTAATGAAAGTAATTATAAGCTTTTCAGGGCAATTTTTATTAATTGTTCTACCGATAAATTTTCAGTTCCATTTTTAATTGCCTGATCTAATGTTTTTTCGGCAACTGATTTATTAAAGCCAAGCATAATTAAAGCAGATAACGCTTCATCTTTAGCTGAGGTATGCTGAGGCATAGATATTAATGAGTCCGGCCCTTCTTTTCTTAATTTATCCTGCAATTCCAGAATAATACGTTGGGCAGATTTTGGTCCTATACCTTTTATTCGTTGGATCAACGGAACGTCGCCCTTTACAATGGCGGTTTGTATTTCTGCAGGAGTTATAGAAGATAGAATCATTCGGCCCGTGCTTGGGCCAATGCCCGAAACTGAAATAAGATGAAGGTAAAGCCTGCGCTCACCTTCATCAAAAAAGCCATATAATGTGTGTGCATCTTCTTTAACATGCAGCCACGTGTACAATTTGCAGCGTTCTTTATCCTGCAAAGCAGAATATGTATTGAGAGAAATATGAATATGATATCCAACTCCTCCGGTTTCTAAAACCACATACGTTGGACATTTAAATACCAGTTTTCCATCAATATAGGCGTACATAGATTATGATTTTACAGTTTTACGATTACGATTAAATAACCGCTTTTTCTGAATAACCTCTTCTTCGCCTTGTTTTGCCTGCACATCTACCACCGCAATAGTTACCATGTTTACAATTTCTCTAACCGAACTGCCTAACTGCAAAATGTGAACAGGTTTCTTCAGTCCTAATAGAATTGGACCGACAGCTTCTGCACCGCCCAATTCCTGTAAAAGTTTGTAAGCAATATTTCCTGATTCAAGATTTGGAAATACCAATACATTTGCCGGTGCTCCGGATAAAGTGCTGAAAGGAAAATTATCCTTCAGTAGATCAGAATTCATAGCAAAGTTGGCCTGCATATCTCCATCCACTACTATTTCCGGAAATTTGCTGTGCAAAATTTCAACCGCCTGACGGGTTTTTTCTGGAACAACACCTTCATTTGAGCCAAAATTTGAATAGGATAAAATGGCAAGTCTGGGCGCAATGTTGAATTTCTTAACAGAACGATCAAGCAAAACGCTGATATCTACCAGATCTTCAACAGTTGGATCTACCGTTACAGTAGTATCACCAAAAAATACGGGACCTTTTTTGGTCAGCATCATGTACATTCCTGCCACACGATTTACACCTTCTTCTGTACCTATAATTTGTAAAGCAGGTTTAATGGTACTTGCATAATTTTTTGTAAGACCAGAAATCAAGGCATCCGCTTCACCAAACTGAACCATAGACGAGCCGTAATAATTACGGTCACGCATTAATTTTTTGGCTTCGAACATGGTCAAACCTCTGCGCTGGCGCTTTTTATAAAGATCATCTGCATATTTTGCAGATTTTTCTTTCTCTTCCAGAGGATTTATAATTGCAACTCCTTCCAGATCCAACTCATTTTCCAGAATTATCTGCTTGATTTTTTCTTTATTACCAAGTAAAATTGGGATAGCAATTCCATCGTCTTTTACAATTTGAGCTGCTTTTAATATCTTGTAATTATCTGCCTCGGCAAATACAATTCTTTTTGGTGATGATTTAGCCTTATTTGTAACAGCACGAAGTAAGGCGTCATCCATTCCTAAACGGCGCTTTAATTCATCGCGATAAGCATCCCAATCTGTAATTACCTGACGGGCAACACCAGAGTCTATAGCAGCCTGGGCAACAGCAGGTGAAACCGCGGTAATTAATCTGAAATCTATTGGCTTTGGAATGATATAATCTTTTCCAAATTTTAAATTCTTGGTGTTATAAGCAAGGTTTACAGCTTCGGGAACAGGCTTTTTAGTCAGTTCTGCAATTGCTCTAACTGCCGCCACTTTCATTTCTTCATTAATTGCGGTAGCACGAACATCTAATGCGCCACGGAAAATGTAAGGGAATCCCAACACATTATTCACCTGGTTTGGATAATCAGAACGGCCGGTAGCCATAATAATATCCTTGCGGGTTTTTATAGCCAGTTCATAGCTGATTTCAGGATCCGGGTTTGCCATTGCAAAAACAATAGGGTTTTTTGCCATTGTTTTCAGCATATCAGCTGTTAAAACATCCGGAGAAGAAAGGCCGATAAAAACGTCGGCGTCTTTCATTGCTTCTGCAAGGGTATTTATTTTGCGAGTGGTAGCAAATTCCTTCTTTGTGCCTTCCAGATTTGCCCGATCGGAACGGATTACTCCCGTACGATCTACCATTACAATATTTTCTATTTTTGCCCCCATGCTAACATACAAACGGGAGCAGGAAATAGCCGCCGCACCGGCACCATTCACCACTATTTTTACTTTATCTAATTTCTTTTTTTGAAGTTCGCAGGCATTAATTAATGCGGCAGATGAAATTATTGCCGTTCCGTGCTGATCATCATGCATAACCGGAATACTCATTTCGGCTTTTAAGCGACGCTCAATTTCAAAACATTCCGGAGCTTTAATATCTTCCAGGTTAATTCCACCGAATGTTGGCTCGAGAGCTTTAACTATAGTTACAAATTCATCAATGTTCTTGGTATCCAATTCAAGGTCAAAAACATCTATATCAGCAAAAATTTTAAATAAAATTCCTTTACCCTCCATCACCGGTTTTCCGGCTTCCGGACCAATATCGCCCAAACCTAATACTGCTGTACCATTACTAATAACGGCAACCAGATTTCCTTTGGCGGTATATTTATAAACATCCTCTTTGTTCTCTGCTATTCTTAAACAGGGTTCGGCAACTCCGGGCGAATAGGCCAGGGCGAGGTCACGCTGAGAATTGGTAGGCTTGGTAGATACAACTTGAATTTTTCCGGGACGACCTTGTGAATGATAGTCCAGTGCGTCTTGTTTACGGTTAGTTTTACTCATTAATTGAGAAATTGGTGAGAGCGGCAAAATTACAATTCTTTTCGGGATTGAATTAGCAAAAACGAGATTGAAAAATTTGTCGCCTTAAAAATATAAAAACCCGAAATAGTGAAATTCTAATTTCATTTATTTCGGGTTGGCTTAATAATTAATTATTATTTATAAACTTCTGTCAATTTTTAAAAGCATACCCGGCTGAACAACAGATGATTTCAACCCATTTAATGCTTTTAATTTGGTAATGGTTGTACCGTTAAATTTGGATGCAATTTCAGAAAGCGTGTCTCCGACTTTAACTACATAAATTTTATATGCGGGCTGCTGCGTTGCTGCTTTTTTAATTTGATTTGGTGTTACTCTTATTTCCTGACCCGGAACTACTTTCATCACTTGTAAATTATTCCAAACCTTTAAATCCTGAACTTCTACACCGTATTGGTTGGCAACCATCATTAAAGTTTGCCCTTCTTTTACCTTGTGCAAAGTAACTTCTTGTGTTAAGGGGTTTGAATTAACAACTCTGGTGCTGGCTGCAATTACCTGCGGCTCATCGTTTAACCCATTATTTAATAAATCATACAGGCTGGAAAAATGCTGTTTATCTATTGCAGGCACAACAAGCGTTTTTGGTGATGCGGAAGATCCATTAACAATTTGCTTTTTATACGATGGATTTAACAACCGTAATTCGCTCAGATCCACATTTGCTGCCTCTGCAATATTTGCAAGTGAAATAAATCGGGTCACATCTATTTCGTCTGTAAAAATGTTGAAATTAGCCGACCGGGGAGTTATATCGTGTTTTGCGTAATAATTCATCGCGTAAGCGGTAGCAATAAATGCAGGAACATAATTTTGCGTTTCGCGAGGCAAAAATGAGCGTACAGCCCAGAAATTTGCTTCGCCACCAGCCCGCTGAACTGCACGGCTTACCGCCCCCGTTCCGCAGTTATAAGCTGCGATAGCTAACAGCCAGTCGCCCAAACGGTCATATGCATCCCGGATATATCTCGCGGCAGCGTAACTTGCCTGTACCGGATCTTTACGTTCATCAACGTAACTATCCATTACCAAACCATAACCTTTTGCTGTGGTATACATAAACTGCCAGGGTCCAACGGCTCCGGATTTAGAAACCGCATTCGGATTTAGAGCAGACTCAACTATGGCAATATATTTTAATTCATCGGGCACCCCAACTTCTCGCAACGACTTTTCGAAAATTGGAAAGTAATATTTAGATAATCCCAGCATGCTACCGATCTGCTCTTTCCGCTTATAAACGTACAGGTCGATATAATTTTGAACATGCTCATTATAATCCATCGGAACAGATGTTTTTAATGAATCGAGCCGTCGTTTAAAAATTATGTTTTGAGAAGAAAAAAGTGGATTTTCTGAGATGTTAGAGACAAACGTGGTGTCTTCCTGATTCGAAGTTTGTACTTCTGAATTTTGAATTGAGTCTGACAGAGCATTGTTTAGATTCGGCATTGCATTTACAGCAACCGCAGAGATCATAAACAAGGCTATCGCCATTGTTTTTTTCATCATAACATTTTGATTTTAACCCATGTGGGCTCCCCCTTCAATTGATTTGATTTTAATAAGTATTATAGAAAAAATATATAATACTAAGCAAGCAGTTTGCTCAAAAATCAAACAGTAAAACTAACGGAAAAATAACATAAATATTACAATTCAGTAAAATTTTGAATCGCTTTTTGGGTAAGTATACCTAATTGAGCAAAAAAAGTTCAAAAAAAAACCTTCTGCGCTATTACATGATGTAATAATGCAGAAGGTTTTACCAGTAAAAAATAATCTATTTTACTTTATTTTCTTCTTCAGCAGTTTCTTCTCCGCTTTGTGCACTTTTAAATTCTTTAAGGCCTTTTCCCATTCCACGCATTAATTCAGGAATTTTTTTACCTCCGAATAAAAGTAGAATTACTACAACTATCAGAATAATTTCCGTGGCGCCTAATCCTGCTAATAAAATTGTGTTGAACATAATCATTTATTTAATGTGCGGTTTTTGGATTTTCAGTATCGGTTGTTACAACCGGCTCCTCATCAGGAGTAAATGGATCTGGCTGAACAGTTTCCGTTGTTTTAGAAGGTCCATTCAAATCAATACCGTCATTTACGTTATTTATATTGTTATGGATTTCTCTTTTTACGCCTTCAGAAGCATCCTTAAATTCACGGATACCTTTACCTAAACCACGTGCTAGTTCCGGAAGCTTTTTACCTCCGAATAAAAGCAAAACAACAAACATAATCACCATTATTTCAGGTGTTCCCAGGTTCAAAAATAAGAACGTTGAACTATGCATTTTTTTAAATTTAAATCAGTTTACAAATATAGTCAATTTCTATATCCAAATTTTCAATTAATTGGCAAGCCATCCCGACGGATTCATTGGTTCTGCACCTTTACGAACTTCAAAATGAACTTCTGTAGTTCCATCATTCGGGTCAGTAATTACAGTTCCGATAGCTTGTTTCAAAGTTACTTTCTGTCCGCGGGAAACACTTACAGATCTTAAATTTGAATATACTGTAAAATACTCTCCGTGTCTTATTAATACGGCATATGAGCCTGCAAAGTTTTGTACCGCTGCAACTTCTCCGGAAAACACTGCTCTAACTGAAGCACCTTCCGACGTTTTAATATCCACGCCGTTGTTTTCGGTGGTTACATTTGTTCCGTATTTATGAATACCAAAACCTTCAGTAATAATGCCACTGGCAACCGGCCAGGGCAAACGTCCGCGGTTTCCTAAAAAGTCCGAAGACAATTTAGCAGCTTCCGGTGTTGACGCTAAAACGCTCGAACCTTTAGAGATCGGTTTGGCATCCGGAGCAGCTTTATTTTCTTCTTTGGCTTTTGCCGCAGCAGCCCTTGCGGCAGCTTCTGCCCGCCTGCGGGCATCTTCAATTTCTTTGTTAATTGCATTCTGAATTGCCCGATTCAATCGTGCAGATTCTTTCTGCTTGTTGGTTAATTCTTGTCGCAGTTTCTTTTCCTTGCTGCTTAAGCCACTTAAAACTTTAGATTTTTTATTCTTTTCGCTACCTAAGGTTTCCTTTTCTTTTTCCTGATCATTTAATAAACCAGTTTTTTCACGTTTATTTTGATCCAGTTCTACAATTTTTTTATTCAGATCTTTTTGAGTTCCCTCGATATACTGTGCCTGCTTTTTGCGATAAGTACTAAATTGTTGCAGGTATTTTAATCTTTTGTAAGCCTGGTTAAAATCCGCGGAAGCGAAAATAAACATAAGCTTACTGTAAGAACTCTGGTTGCGGAAAGCGAACAATACCATGGCCGCATATTCCTTTTTTAGTTGGTTTAGCTGTGATTGTAACGACTTAACCGTGTTGGTATTGTCTGAGATCTGATTGTTTAACAACCGAACTTCGGCGTTAATGGTATTAATTTTTTCTTCGCGAAGATGGATTTGTGCCGTTAAGGTTTTTATCTGTTTTAATGACAGGCGCTTGTTGCTTGAGGTTGTTTTTAAACTGCGGTTTAAAATGGCTATTTCGCGGGTTAACGCATCTTTACGCCTTTTTAATTCTGAACTACTCTGGGCAAAAACCTGACCCGAAACACAAAAAATTACTAGAAATATTATAAACTTAACTAACCTCATTGGCGCAAATGTATCTAAATTTTAATCTATCACCGAAAACCTTTTCGGAACACTGAACGGAATATCGAAAATGGGATTAACTTCCACACGGGCATATTTCATATCGAGAGCAATATTTTTGCGCATAGCAACCGACTTCAAATTAACCGACTGAGGGATCTCCTGACTTGAAAATGAAGCGAAATCTGTATAGCCAATTTGAAGCGTTTGTCCTGCACGGGCATCCCGCAAGGAAGTTTGCAAGACCTTGTTATGATCATTCAGCTGCATGCTAAATGTTAAAGACCTGATCAAACCACTCAGCTTACTTTCTCTGCCGTAAACATTCAGATACGTGGTGTCAGAAAATTCTTTAATGGTATTGCCAACCAAAATGGACTGCAGCGTACCAAAGTTTATCTGGTCGCTGGCAAAATCATAAATATAGCTGAACGGCTTTTTGAGATAAGTATCTTCCAGCCTGTTCATTATTTTTATGCTGTCGGGAGTAATTAAAGCTCGTGCAACTTCAATTCCGGCAATAGCAGTAACAGATATCCAAATAGCTTCATTTTTGCGTATCCGGATATTCATGCTCACATCATTCACATCGTTGTTGATGCTCAGATTTGCCCGCGAGCGGATAGCCAGCGTATTAAAATCTATCTGGCTTTTATTTATTGCAGCTAACTTTTCTATTTTATTGTAATCTGCCTTTGCAGGCGAGATTTTAACGGCTTGTTTAACTACATCCTTTTTTGCTTTACAACTCACCATCACCGATAAGAAAATAAGCACTAAAAGGTTAATCGATATATTTTTTCTCATTAATTTTCTGATCTAATTTTATAGAAGCCGAACCTGCTTTTTTAGCATTTTGCCACTGTAACACCGCTTTTGCTTTGTCGCCGTTAAAAAACAAAATGTCTCCATAATGTTCCAACTGCACCGCACTTTCGCCTTTTATACTGCTCATTGCTTTTTCAATCCAGATTAAAGCTTCTTTATACTTTTTAAGGCGAAACAAAATCCATGCATACGTATCTTCTGATGAAGCATTTCCCGGATCAAGGTCTATTGACTTTTTAGACATTTTAGCCGCTTTCTCCAGGTTTTCACCTCTTAACGATAAATAATAGGCATAATTGTTTAACGTATAGCTATTATCCGGCTGAATAGACAAAGCTTTTTCATACGCCAGATCTGAATCTGTATATCTTTTTAAAGCGTTATAAGAATCGCCCAAACCGGAATATATCTGCGTCAAAACTTCCTGATCTTCTGTTTCTAAAGCGGCCGCATTTTTTAAATAAGTTACCGCTTTCGCGTGATTTTGAGTTTGCGCATAAGCCACGCTTGTAAATAAATATAGGGGAGCCTGATTGGGGAAAATTGACAGAGCTTCATTTCCGTCTTTTATAGCTTCGTCAAATTTACTTTCCGTGATATCTATTCGTACAACCTGTTCCCAAATCTGGTAAACCTGATTGTTTAATTCCAAAGCTTTTTTATAAGCCGCTTTCGCTTCAGCGTATTTTTCTTCCTGATACAATACATCTCCATACATAGAAAATGCTTTGGGTTCATTGGGATGATATTTAACAGTCAGCGCAGAAAGTTCATCTGCGTACATTCTTGCTTTGGGATCTGCAAACTGCGGAAAGAACGACAAAATGATCCGGACCTTGTCATCAATATTTATGTTGGCATTGCTAAAAGCACCTTTCAATTCCACAAAAGCATCTTCAGGTCTTTGCATTGATCTGTATTGATCTGCCAGACTCAATTTTATAACGGAATTTGAAGGATCTATTAAGGCTGCTTTTTTTAACACCGCAACAGCTTGTTCCCTGCGACCATCTTTTGAATAAATGTCGGCCAGATTTAAATAATTATTTAAATCGTTTGGGTTAGAAATTATTAATTTTTCAAGTTCAGCGGCAGCTTTCTCCGGCTTACCTTGTTGTAAAAAAATACGCTGCCGGGCATTTGAGAGATCATTTGACGGACCATAAATTTTCTCAATACTGTTGTAAACAGCCGTTGCCTCGTTCACTTTATTTTGCATTAAAAGCGCATTTGCCTTATCAAAATAAAGATCTTCCTCGTCAGGCGAAAGCCGTATTAATTCGTCAAAAACCGGAACTAACTGCGCCAGATTTTGAGTGCGTTTATAAATATCAGCCAATAAAAACCAATACCATTTATTTTCCGGTTCAACCGTAACCGCGTCTCTAATTAGTTTTTCAGCTTCCTCTTCCTGATTTCGGGCATGGAAAATATTTGCCAGTTCATACATGGCGGCATCATTACCGGGATCAATT
>JBDTLL010000033.1:0-14073 GCA_039934815.1 Daejeonella sp.
TACGCAAATCCATACCAATCTGACCAGTTGATATTCCTTCTCTGTTCGCTCTCTCACGATCGATATCAAAAATGATCTCCGGTTTGTTATTTAAAAAGTCGGATTTTAATTCTTCAATTCCTCCAATTTGTTTTGCAACGAGATAATTTTTTAAATTTTCTGAGGTTTTAACTAGCGAATCCAAATTATCACCCGTAATTTCTATACTTATCGGTTTTGCAGTTGGCGGTCCGCCCTGCTCCTGTGCTACCGTAATTTCTGCACCGGCAATTCCTTTTACCGCATCACGAATTTTATCCAAATAAAGACTTGTATTTTCACCGGTTCGTTTGCCAAATTCTACAAAAGCAATAGTCACCTTACCCTTATTGGTATATTTACCCTGATCTTCATCCTGTGGATCTGTTACACCTAAGGTTACGTTAGAGATGATAGATGACACATCAGGATTATTGCGGCCCACAACACTGGTAACTTTCTGCTCTACATTTTGAACAACCTTATTTGTAACAGTCTGATCTGTACCAATGGGTAGGCTTACATAAACGTATACAAAATTTGGGTCTCCTTTGGGGAAGAAAACAACCTTTGGAGGAATCACATAAACCAACGCCAGGGTTAAGAAAAACAAGGCGACGGTACTATATAACATCACACGCGGACGATCTAACGCCCACGAAAGCAATTTTACATACCGAGCCTGAAACCTTGGCCAAATGTTAGTTTGAAAATTACGAACGGCTCCGGTAAGGAAGAAATGGTTTAAAAGGTATAATATTGCCATAAAAACCACAAAGTTTCCAAAACCGAAATTAATCAGGTAAGCAAACAATGCCAGTCCGGCCATTACCATAAGAGTTCTTTTTACTGTTCTATCAAAGCTTGGTCTTGGTGGATTATGATCTTCAACAGTCATAAAATCTACCGCGAAAACCGGATTGATGATATAAGCAACAACTAATGAGGCCAACAAGGTTATGATCAGTGTTATTGGCAAAAAGAACATGAATTCTCCAATAACTCCAGGCCAAAATAACAGCGGAACAAACGGCGCCAGCGTAGTTAATGTACCAGAAAGTACGGGCAGGAAAACTTCTCCGGCCGCATATTTTGCTGCTTTTACAATCGGCATTTTACCATTATCAAAAATCCGGTGCGTATTTTCAATTACCACAATTGCATCATCCACAACTATTCCCAAACCAAGCAGGAATGAGAAAAGCACAATCATGTTCATCGTGAAACTAAAACCTAATAATCCACCTAACGCTGGCATTGCCATAAACGCGATAAACATGGACAAAGGCACAGACATAGCCACAAACAACGCGTTTGTTACTCCCATGAAAAACATCAGAATAATTGTTACCAGAATAAAACCAATGATAATCGTATTGATCAAATCATGTAGTGTTACCCGCGTTCTGTCAGACTGATCTCCGGTAACGGTAATATTTAAATTCTTAGGAAGAGTTGTGCCTTTCATCTCGGCAATCATTCCGTTTATTTTGTCAGACGCCTCAATCAGGTTCTCACCGCTTCTCTTTTTAACGTTAAGCGTGATCACATTTTTGCCATATAGGGTTGCGTAACTTTCCTGCTCTTTAAAAGAGTCCTTTACCTCAGCAATATCACGAAGGTACACAGAAGAGCCTGTGGGCGTTTTTATAATGAGATTAGCAATCTCTGAAGCGTTTTTAAATTCTTTCTTTACGTTCAACGTCCGTCTAACTCCATCCATTTTAATGGTTCCGCCAGAAATTGTTAAGTTTTCAAAACCGACCGCATTTTCAATATCCCGGAAGGAAATCTGACTGGCTGTCATTTTATTCAAATCCACATTGATCTGAACTTCCTGATCTAAAGCACCAACAATATCAACACCTGAAATCTCTTTTAATCCTTCGATTTTATCTTTCAGATCATCGGCATAATCTTTCAGCTTTTTCAGATCGTAATCTCCTGAAAGATTGATGTACATGATTGGCAAATCTGCAAGATTAATGTCCATCACATTCGGATCGTTAGGCAAATCATTTGGTAAATCCTGCCTGGCTTTATCTACAGCGTCTTTAACCCGTTGTTTCGCATCTTTTATATCAACATTGGTATTAAATTCTGCGGTGATAATAGAAAAATCCTGATAAGAATTAGAAGTAATTTTCTTCAATCCGGAAGTAGACTTCAGTTGCCTTTCAATCTGCTTGGTTACCAGATTTTCCATGTTTGCCGGCGATGTTCCGGGATAAACTGTCTGGACGAAAATTTTCGGAATTATTACTTCCGGGAAATTCTCTTTCGGTAAATTTTGATAAGAAAGATATCCCATAATGGCTATAATAACCGTTAAAACATATATGGCAGTCTTATTATCTATGGCCCAGCTTGAGGGCCCAAATTCTTTGTGTACGTCTTTCATCTTACTGTGTTAAGATTTGTATCGCCTGTAAAGGCGCTATTAAAACTTTACGATATCACCGTCGTTCATATCCTGAAGTCCGCTTGTAATCACCTGGTCACCTGCTTTTAGGCCTGATAAAATTTCGGCTTTGCCATCAGAAACCTTTCCCGACTGAACAGAAACGCGTTTTGCTTTGCCATTATCAGCAATAAAAACATATTCGCCGTTCTCGGCTTTTTGAACACTGTTAACAGGAATGATCAACGCTTTTTCGTTTTCATAATCAACGATTTTAAAAACGGCAAGCATGTTTGGACGATATCTTTTGTTTGATGGCAGTTTCACTTCTACATTGAAACTTCTGGATGAAGGTTCGATGGTTTTAGAAGCGAAAGAAATTTTACTGTCTAAAGTATCCGGCACATCCGGGAATATAATGGTTACCGGGTCGCCCTGATTTACTCTTCCTGCGTAAGATTCTGCAACCAACGCTTTGGCTTTCAATTTACTTGCGTTGATTACGCGAATGCCAGACATGCCCGGCATTACCGCCTGACCTACTTTTAAATCCATTTGATCTACCGTTCCGGATATTGGCGACTTAATTTTATACATAGACATTTGAGATCTCAACGTTGCAATACGGCGCTCTGCAGCAACTTTCTGCGTTCTGGCATTGATAAACTGAACTTCCGTTCCAATTTTCTGATCCCATAAATTTTTCTGACGATTATATAAGCTTGTAGCCAACTCAAGCTGAGTTTGCAATTCTGCAATATTCTGCCTCAAAACCTTGTCGTCCATTTGTGCCAAAACTTGTCCGCGGCTAACATTTTGACCAACATTAATGTAAACGGCTGTAACAACGCCCTGTGCTTCCGGATTTACCTGAACGTTTTCTTCCGCATCTATTTTTCCCTGAACTTCCAAATAATTTTTGAAATCAGTTTCTGTAACCTTGTAAATGGTAACATTTTTAGAATTTGTTGCAGCATTAACAGTTCCTACTTCTTTTTCCAGCTTAGAAATTTTACCGTTTAATTCAACACGTTCTTTTTTGAGTTTTTCAAGCTCCGCTCTTTTGTCAGATGATTTTCCGGCGCAGGCAGCCAGAAATAAAACGCTTGAGAAAAATATTAATCTTTTCATTTTTAATGTGTAATTGTTAGTAGTTTATTTTACCGGCTGCTTTATCCAGATTTACTTTATTGATCAGCATGTCATATAAAGCATTGATATAATTATTTTGAGCTTCTTTAAGAGAGGTTTCTGCAGTAGTAACTTCCAAACTGGAACCCACTCCCTGCTCGTACTTAATTTTAGAAACCCGCAAAACTTCTGTTGCCAGTTCCATATTCCGTTTTTGATTCTCTAAAGATCTTACCCCATTTTTATACATGGTTTCTGCCTGAGTAATTTCCAGATTGATACCATTCTTTAAATTCAAAAGGTTGTTGTCTGATTTTAGAACTTCCAATTTGGCGTTTCTTACTTTATACAGTTTCTGACCACCGGAAATCAGGGGAATTGACATACGCAATCCAACGACAGTTGTTGGGAAACTTTGATTATACAAATCTGAAAAAGAATTTGACTGAAAGCTGGAAGATGTACTTCCAAATGCCGCTAACGAAGGTAAAAACTGACTTTTATATCTTTTTAAATCTAATTCATTCAGTTTCTTTTGCGTTTCTAATAAAGAATATTCAATTCTTGATTTGTAAGCAGTAGAATCTAAACTAATGGTGGCATCAGGCTCCATAACTAAAGTTTTCATAGAATCTTTTAACTTTAAGGGAGTTTGGATAGGCATTCCCATTTGAAACTTTAACAGATTAACATTCAGATCTAATAGATTTAAAACGTTTTCTCTTTCTGTTTCCAGATTATTATTTAGAACTCTTAATCTATCCGCGTCAATTTTTTCTACAAAACCATTCTTATATAATAGTTCGGTGTCATGTAATGATTTTTGCAAACGATCTCTGTTCGCATCTAACAAAACCAATTGCTCATTGCTAATTAACACCGAATAATACGCCTTTGTAACCGCCACAGAAGTTTCTATTTTGGTTCTGGCCAAATTTCGTTGAGATAATTCTTTAAAGGTTTTCGAAGCCTGCAATCCAACAATATAACTTCCGTCAAACAGTAGCTGACTAACTTCTAAACCTGCGGAGGACTGATATTTAGATCCGAACTTTGCAGGAAACAGTGCTCCTCCTGCTTCCGGAATCTGAATTGTATTTCCATTTGCATCTTTCACGCCTTCTTTATTCAGTATATCATATATACTTGGTGAAATAAAATCAGGTAAAAAAGTGGTTGGGACTTTAATGAAATCCTGGAAGTTTAAATTTCCATTAATCTGTGGCAAACCAATACCAATGGTCTGCTTAACCGTGTTTGTAGCAATGCGCTCATCTATTTGTGCGTTTAAAATAGCATTCTGATGCTGTTGTGCATATTCAATAGCTTCATTTAAACTCAGATAAAACGGAATAGAATCCTGTTTTTGTGCTTTTGCCGACAGCGTTACCATCAGGCAAAAAAGTATTGCGTAAAGTTTATATTTCATATTAACCATTTATTCTTCTTCTGTAATGTTTTTGTATTTATTAATAAGCTTATGACCTTTAATGGTGCAAATTCCGTAAAGAAAATGATCCGTAATTTCTGTCATAATTTGTGCTATATGAAATTTATTGGCCGGGTAAGTTGCCTGACTAAATACGGTATCTATCTGTCCTATTCTCATCCAGGTTAAAATTTCCAGATTAATTTCTTTGCGATAATAGCCTTCCTGAACACCTCTGACTAAATTTTCATAAATTACTTGATATAACTTTTCTTCTCTAAAAACTTTATAAAATTGCCATGCCTGCGGATGATATTTCTGCAGATCATAAAAAAGTGCAGGATTCATGTTAGATAGCATTTCCTGCATATTCGTTACAGCCGAAAAAACTTCATCAACTGCGTCTGCAGAATTGCTGAAAGTTTCATCCATAACACAAATCTGACCCTCCATTTTCTGGCTCATCATATCAACCACCAAACTGTTCTTGTCTTTAAAACTCTGATAAATAGTTTTTTTAGACATCCCCAAATGTTTGGCTATATCATCCATCGTTACGCTCTTTATCCCATACTGACAAAACAATTTGTCGGCTTCCGCAATGATATGTTCCTTTATTTCCAAATTTTTTCCTTTTTCAGCCACAAAACTATGGAAACTTTTTTCAATTCCAAAGTTTCCATTATTAATTTATTATTAAATTTTGAAAATGACATTCGACAAATAATCAGATTTAAATCACCTGAAGGAAATTGATTATTTCAAAAAATGTAACTTCGCAAAAAATATTTCGCATGAATTTAACAGCCCTTACAGCAATATCACCCATAGACGGTCGCTACCGCAAAACCACGGAGCAATTGGCCGGGTATTTTTCTGAATCAGCATTAATCAAATTCAGGCTGTATGTAGAAGTTGAATATTTTATCGCTTTATGCGAATTGCCGCTTCCTCAATTGCAAAATTTTAATAAATCTAATTATGATGCTTTAAGGAGTATTTATATTGATTTTGCGGAAGGTGACGCACAGGCCATTAAAGAAATTGAGAAAACAACTAATCATGATGTTAAAGCAGTTGAATATTTTATTAAGGATAAATTTGATCAGCTGCAGCTAAATGATTTTAAAGAATTCATTCACTTTGGATTAACATCTCAGGATATTAATAATACGGCCATTCCGCATTCATTTAAACTCGCTTTAAACGAATCTTACTTACCGGCATTAAGCGAGCTTACAGATATTCTGGATAAATTGGTAAAAGATTGGGCGAATATCTCATTGCTGGCGCATACACATGGTCAACCGGCATCGCCTACCCGTTTAGGAAAAGAAATTAACGTTTTCGCAGAGCGGATTTCCATTCAGCGAAATCAGTTACTAAACATCCCTTTTTCAGCAAAATTTGGTGGAGCAACCGGAAACTTCAATGCGCATTTTGTGGCTTACCCCAACATTAACTGGAAAGATTTCGCTAATAATTTTGTAAACAATATTCTCAAATTAGATCGGTCTGAATTTACCACGCAGATAGAAAATTACGATAATTTTGCCGCACAATGTGATGCCTTAAAACGGATTAATAATATTTTAATAGACCTTAATCGGGATATGTGGACTTATATCTCAATGAATTATTTTAAGCAAAAGATAAAAGAGGGAGAAATAGGTTCATCGGCCATGCCGCATAAAGTAAACCCAATAGATTTTGAAAACTCCGAAGGTAACCTGGGAATTGCAAATGCTTTGTTTGAGCATTTTGCAGCCAAGCTTCCGGTTTCAAGATTACAACGAGATTTAACCGATTCAACAGTTTTAAGAAATATTGGTGTACCGATGGCGCATTCTTTAATTGCCATTAGATCAACAATAAAAGGATTAAATAAACTGTTGTTAAATGAAACAGAAATTAAAAAAGACCTGGAAGCCAATTGGGCAGTTGTAGCCGAAGCGATCCAAACAATACTGAGACGTGAAGCTTATCCAAATCCTTACGAAGCGTTAAAGGAATTGACCAGAACAAATCAGCAGGTAAATGCGGAGACAATTGCCGAATTTGTTGAGGGTTTAGACATCCACGAAAGTGTTAAGCAGGAAATTAAAAACATTAATCCGCAGAATTACACGGGAATTTAAGCAGTCACTTATATGTCATAAATAGCTGAATAAATATTCAGGAAATTTTAAATGGCTAATTTTGAACTAATAATTTAAAACTATGAGCACAGCAACTTCAAATATAAACGTTTACACAGAAGGCACGCCGAATCCGGCAACCATGAAATTTCTGGTAAACAAACTTTTAATAAATAACAGTGTAGACTTTGCCACGAAAGAAAGTGCAGAGAAATCACAGTTTGCAAAAGAATTGTTCAAATTCAATTTCGTAACCGGGGTTTTCTTCGCAAATAATTTTGTAACCATCACAAAATCTGAAGGTGCAGATTGGGCGGATATTGAACCAATACTAAAAGAATTTGTAAAAGGCGCTGTAGAATCTGAACTGCAAATTCTGGAAAAAGAACATGTAGAAGCAAGCTATGAGGGAACTGAAACAGAGATCAAAATTCAACAGATATTAAACGATTACGTAAAACCAGCTGTTGAACAGGATGGTGGTGCAATTACTTACAAATCTTTTGAAGAAGGCGTTGTAACTGTAGAATTAAGAGGTTCTTGTAGTGGTTGCCCGTCTTCAACAATTACATTGAAATCAGGAATCGAAAATTTATTAAAAAGAATGGTTCCGGAAGTTACAGAAGTAGTTTCTGAAGCTTTATAAATTAGTAAAGTCAAAAAAAATCCCTGCTAAATAATAGCAGGGATTTTTTTTATTTTCCTTTTGCCAAAATTTCTTCTCTTACCCCTTGCGACCATTGAACAATGGCTTTTCTTTGGGCATCATTCAAATCAGCATCCTTGTGAATAAAAGTATAAGATTCTAAAGGCATTTCACCTTCTTTTACTTCATCACCAACTTCTTCCAATTTCTTTTCTGCTTTTTTTGCTGTATAAGTGGCAAATTCAGAAAAATTCAAATGCTTTTTCCCATCCTTTACATGATCACTTAACCACCAGGCCACCGGCTGAATATTTGCATACCAGGGATATTTTGTATTATTGGAATGGCAATCATAACAAGCAGTTTGAATTAATTGCTTTAAACTATCGGGAGCATTATGATGAGCAAAAATATCATTGGGACCTGGCTCTGCCGAGATATTTTTTTCAGGTCTGATGAACTGAATAATTACAATTACGGCAACGATAGCAAGTAATATCTTTTGTGTTCTATTCATAAAATATAGTATTACGTATAAAAATGGCGATGGATAATATCGAGAATTTCTGACGTTATTTTACCGTTTGTAGCTACAACTTCTCTTTTTTCGATACTACTGTTTTTCCCGGAAAAATCTAAAACTTCTCCACCGGCTTCTCGCACTAAAACAATGCCGGCGGCAACATCCCAGGAGTTTAAGTTATATTCAAAATACCCATCAAATCTGCCACAAGCCACGTAAGCAAGATCTACCGCAGCAGAACCAATCCGTCGCAAGCCGTGGCAGCTTTGCATTAACTCTCTAAATACTTTTAAATATGGTTCTTGTTTTTCAAAATCGTAATATGGAAATCCGGTTGCCAATAAAGTATTTTCTAACCTGGGAGCTTTAGAAACATACATCGGAGTATCGTTCAGAAAAGCGCCGCCATTTTTCCATGCCGAGAAGCATTCATCCCGGTTAATTTCATAAACAACACCCAGAATTAATTCATTATCGCGTTGCAACGCGATGCTTATAGAGAAGGTAGGAATGCCGTGAATGAAATTGGTTGTGCCGTCAAGCGGATCAATAATCCAGTCGTAAGTTTCACCGGTTGTTATCCGGGTTTTTTCTTCTGTGATAAAACCAGCTTCGGGCAACAGCCTTGATAAACCTTCTACCAATTGTTTCTCTGCAGTTTTATCCACATAGGAAACAAGGTCATTTAAACCTTTATATTCAATATGTTCCCTGTCGAATATTAAACTTTCCTGCCTTATAAAACCGCCCACCTCTTTAGTAAGAGCAATAACCTGGGAAGTTAAGGCAGCTAAGTTCATATTTATGCGGTAGCAGGTAAAGTTTCAGGATGTTTGCGGGCGTAACTAACCGACCAGATAACACCTATAATTCCACATATAACTAATATAAAGGAAATAAGTTCCGCCTGTGTGAAATTTAATCCGAAAGCATGGTATTTGGAATTTACCCGGATAAGTTCCACAAAGAATCTTTCAAGACCATTCATGATCAGATAAATTGACCACATTAAACCGGGTATTTTAATACGATCTCTTAATGACCATAAAATTCCGAATAAAATTAAACATGCAACAACTTCATAAAATGGAGTTGGAAAAACACCTACAGGCAACTGATTACAATAATTTCCTACGCATCCCGGAATTGGAACACCTTCATGAACAACATTGTGAGGATACTTAAAAGACCAAACCCAATCTGGTGCCCAGCTTAACCAAGATGGTTTTGCCGCCGTGTTTTCAATTCCCCAATCTCCGTCACCTGACATATGGCAACCAATACGGCCAACCGCATACGCAAGCATCATTCCCGGAGCGCCAATATCCAACATATGAACCCATTTTACACCGTATTTTGCCGAATGATATAGTACCGCAGCTCCGCCAAATATCAAACCGCCGTAAAAGGTTAAACCGCTAAACGATAAAATTCCGTCGATAGGATCCTTTACAAAGTCATCCCAGTATTCCAGATTGTGAAATATTTTTGCTCCTAAAAATCCCCATATTGCGGCCCACATAATCAGTGTTCCCATTGTTTGATATGGATGGATGGTTTCTTTAACAACTTTCGGCTTTGCTAGCTGCTGTTTTTTCTTTTCAGAATAAGCCCAGTAAACAAAAATAGCGGCCAAAATTATCCCACCAATAAAATTTCCTCTACCAGAAAGGATAAAAGACTGCGGATTTGCAACAAACTCAGTATAGTTTAAAGCTCCGTCCAACAATTTATAACCTACGATAAAGCCAAAAATGGCATTCATTACCAGTTCAGCTATAGAAGCACCTTCGCCAACTGTTACATTTCTTGTAAAAGGATGTACAAGACCTAATTTTTCCTTACGGATGAACTCCTGGCTTAAAGCCCAGTATCCGGCCATAAAAGCCAGTGCTACAAAAAATCCAAAAGTTTGAATGGGAAGTGGAATATGAATGCCAAAAAGGTATTCAATTAAATAAGTTATGGTTGGAAACATGCGCTAAATATACAATGTTGCTTGAAATCGTAAAGATTATTTAATTAATTAAGAAAATTGCAAAGGTTTTAAACTTGGCTAAATACATTAAACGTGGACAGTTTCACTTTCTAAAACCTCAACGTCTCCATCCGCAGAAATATTTATAAGCTGAACATTTTTTACGGTGTTTATCATTAACGGATCGTATGGCGCTTTAACTTTCACATAATTCCTGCTGAAACCATGCATAAAACCATCTTTCTGATCTGATTCAAACAAAATTTCAACCTGAGAATTTAATTGAGTCTCATAAAATGCACGTCGTTTTTTCTCCGAAAGAATGTGAAGCATTTTACTTCTGTCGGCACGTTGTGATCCTGGAACCGCATTGGGCATTTCTGCAGCCGGTGTATTTTCACGTTCTGAATAGGTGAAAACATGCAAATAAGAAACGTCCAAATTATTCAGAAAGTCATACGTTTCCAAAAAGTCTTCGCGGGTTTCGCCGGGAAAACCTACTATCACGTCTACACCGATACAACAATCGGGCATTAGTTCTTTTATTTTTGCCACCCGTTCTACATAAAGCTCACGGCGATAGCGACGTTTCATTAAACCAAGAATTTTATTTGAACCAGACTGCAATGGAATATGAAAATGAGGCACAAACCTCTTGGAAGTAGAAACAAACTCAATAATTTCGTTGGTTAACAAATTTGGTTCGATCGATGAAATCCGGATACGATTAATACCTTCAACTTCATCAAGAGCTTTCACCAGATCATAAAACCGGTCTTCCCTTTTTCCGTCGCGAATTCCAAAATCGCCCAGGTTTACACCAGTTAATACAATTTCATTAACTCCGGATATTGCAATTTCACGAGCTTGTTCCAGTACACTTTCGATAGTATCACTCCTGCTGGATCCCCGGGCAAGCGGAATGGTACAAAACGTGCAGGAATAATCACAACCGTCCTGAACTTTTAAAAAGGTCCGCGTACGATCTCCAAATGAATAGGCAGGAACAAACTGATTGGTAGCAGCTATTTCCTGATTAAAAATCTGCGTTTTTGCTTGTTTGGTGAGATCATTAATATGGTCTATAATTTGAAACTTTTCTGCCGCACCCAACACCATATCCACTCCGGGAATTTCGGCAATTTCTGCTGGTTTAAGTTGCGCATAACAGCCAACAATAGTTATATATGCCTCCGGCGAATGCTTTAAAGCTTCTTTTACAACTTTACGGCATTTTTTATCCGCATTTTCTGTAACCGAGCATGTATTAATAACATACACATCGGCCGGTTCTGTAAAGCTAACAGTTTGATAACCCGCGGCAGAAAACTGGCGACTGATGCTTGATGTTTCTGAATAATTAAGCTTGCAACCTAATGTATAAAATGCGACCTTTTTGCTCATAGAATGCGCAAAGATAAGTTTTAAGTTTCTTAGGTTAAAGAATTTGCAGTATAAAAGCTTCGTTTAAAACCAGATCAGAAATTTGACCATTATTTTTTTTCTCCCCAACGGAAAGCATCATTTTTAAGTCCGCATAGATCTAAAACACGATCTACAACCGTTGAAGCCAGATCTTCCATATTTTTTGGTAAACTATAAAATGAAGGGCTGGCAGGGCAAATAATTCCACCGGCTTCTGTTATCGCTTTCATATTATTAATATGTATTAAACTATACGGTGTATCCCGGATAACCAGAATTAGCTTTCTGCGTTCCTTTAAAATTACATCTGCTGCTCTTGTGGTTAAATCATTTGAAATGCCTGCAGCAATTCTCCCCATCGTTCCCATAGAGCAAGGACAAATGATCAAAGTATCAAACTGTGCAGACCCGGATGCAAAAGGAGCAGAAAAATCATTCTTATTGTAGAATTTAAAGTCCAGATTTTTATAGTTATCGTTGTTGAGTTCAACGGCCCACACGTCTTTCGCATTATCAGACATAACCACAGCGATTTCATCAAACTGATCCTTTATAAGAGACAATTTATCTAACAAAACTTTTGCATAAACAGAACCACTTGCACCTGTAATTGCTACTGCAATTTTTCTCTTTTTCATGTTGAAACCGTTAGGAAAATTAATAATACAAAAAAGGGCCGAATAACAAGTATTCGACCCTACATCTACCTATGAAAAACATGCCCTTTGGGAGGGCGATACAAATATATACAAAATGCATTTCTACACAACTTTATTTAACAAATGTTTAATTTAAGTTAAAATTTAATTGATTTCGAAACAAATATTAAACTAAGTACCTCTTTTACAAGATCGTATAACTTATTAACATTCTTAGGAAATGAACACTTTAAAGCCACAAAACTAGAAAATCAACACGATTTTATCAAAGAAACAAAATTAACTGTTAATTTTTTTCATTTCCTTGGAACATATCCTACGGAAACTTATATATTCTTGAAGTAAACAATACAGTTTTTCAATAGTTATTTTTATAAATAAGTTAAAATATCATTTTTAACCAGGGCATTTTGAGCCGGAATCATTCTGGCATTCTAACTTGAAAATGTTTTACATTATCCTAAGATTGAGAGTTAAGGAAATTCCCTCCTAAGTTATAGGTTGAACTTATAAATATTTTATACCTAGAATATTACCATACCTGATCTTAGCTATTCGGCCATTTTGAATAAAATTTTATGCGATCAACAGAAAGTAATATAAATAAAGATGACAGACGTGACTTCACTAACAAAGTATGGCTTACCGGAGGTATTCTAGCGTTAATCATCGTAGTCCTATTATTATTTAAAACGCTTTTCAGTATTCTATTATTGGTGTTAGCCGGCGCATTGATGGCTATCTACTTTCATGGTTTTGCGGGGTTGTTGAAAAAATGGCTACATCTTCCCCGCAAAATTGCCGTACTTTTTTCTGTACTGCTAAATACCCTTTTGCTGGTGGGTTTCTTTTGGTTCGTAGGCGCAAGGCTTAATCAGCAAATCACAAAATTATCGGAGACACTTCCCGGTACGATTAACAACGCAAAAGAATGGATGAAGCAATATCCGGCGGGCGACAAAGTTTTGAATTATTTGAACGTTTCTGGCGATTCGGTGAAAACACTTTCAATCGCCAAACAATTTTTCTCCTCTTCCTTCGGCATCCTGAGCGATTCATATATCATTCTGTTATTGGGCTTATTTTTTACCGCCGGCCCACTTGTTTATAAAAAAGGAATTATAAAGTTACTACCGCCCAAGGCAAAAGGCCAGGGAGAAAACCTTCTGGACGAAATCCATAAAGTTTTAAAAAATTGGATCAAGGGACAGCTTTTCGGATTCGTGTTTATAGCGTTACTAACTGGCCTTGCTTTGTGGATTATCGGGATGCCACTCATTCTAACGCTGGCCTTAGTGGCGGGCCTGATGAATTTTATCCCAAATTTTGGACCTATAATCGCGTTGGTACCTGCGTTTCTGCTTGCACTAATGCAGGGTAGCACCACCGCATTATTGGTAGTTTGCTTATACACTGGCATTCAAATAATTCAAAGTGCTGTCACACAACCCTTAATTCAAAAAAAAATGGTAAATATACCGCCGGCATTAATCATTTTTGGACAGGTAGCCATGGGCTTATTAGGAGGTTTTTGGGGTATCCTCCTGGCCACTCCAGTTGTAGCTATAGTGATGACTTTGATTAACAAGCTATATATTCAGAAACAATCGCTTAATAAACAAAATGACCAATAAGCCATTCCAGACTCAGGAACGCTGGATAAAAAGAAAACCCCTCTGGAATTACCAAAGGGGTTCATTAGGATTAAAAAAGGGTAAATGATGG
>JBDTLL010000034.1:0-14055 GCA_039934815.1 Daejeonella sp.
AGCCCGTAATAATTTTCCGGCCATTTTTTGGATCGATAATATAATAATAAGTTCCCACGGCAGATCAATATTACGAAATTTTCCGTCCCGGACCAGTAATAAATTATTCTCTGATAGTAACAACTCTTCTAAATAATAAATTAATATGGAATTTAAATTCGACATTTAATCAAAAAAATAACCCTTTTGTACATGAAAAAATTCTTTCTGTTTGTCTTACTTGGGTTCTTCACAATTGTAATTGTTCTACTTATCCGAACCTTTACATTCAATACTAAACAAATCAAGACCGAGCAGCAAAAACGACTAGTTTTAGATGACTCATGTATTGTGCACTTACAAAAAGCTATTAGATTTAAAACTGTTTCTTACGACGATGCAATGAAGTTTGATAGTCTAGAATTTATCGGGTTTCAAAAATTTCTAAAGAAGACTTATCCGCTGGTTTTTACTCAGATGAATCTGGAAACTGTAAACAGGTTTAGTATAATTCTTCACTGGAAAGGAAAAAACTCAAATATAAAGCCTATCATATTAATGGCACATCAGGATGTAGTACCGATTGAGCAAGCAACAATAAATAAATGGACAGTTCCGCCATTTTCCGGCAGTTTAAAAAATGGATTTGTATACGGTCGCGGCACCATTGATGACAAAGGTAGTTTGATTGCAATTCTTGAAAGTGCGGAGATTCTGTTGCATGAAAAATTTATTCCCGCAACGGATGTTTATTTTGTATTCGGGCATGATGAAGAAGTTTCAGGCTTGAAGGGAGCCAAATCTGTTGCCAAATTATTTAAGAAACGAAATATCCACCCTGAATTTGTACTTGATGAAGGAGGAATTATTACTTATGATAAAATTCCCGGTTTGGAAAAACCAGCAGCTGTAGTGGGAATTTCCGAAAAAGGATATCAAACTATTGATTTGCAAATTAATATCCCCGGCGGACACTCATCAATGCCTGCCGAAAAAACCGCATTGGATGAAATGGCAAAAGCCGTTGTGAAATTAAAACAGAACCCTTTTAAACCAGAAATGGGGTACGCCTTAAATTCTTTCCTAAATTATGTCGGTCCGGAATTACCGTTCAGCAGTAAACTGGCAATGGCAAACCGTGAGCTTTTCAAACCATTAATCTTTAATATTTATTCCAAAACGGCTACCGGGAATGCTGTAATCAGAACCACCAGTGCTACAACTATTTTTAATTCCGGAATGAAAGAAAATGCAATTCCGGGACAGGCAAATGCAACAGTTAATTTTCGTACGCAACCCGGCACCAGCTTAAAGGATGTTATTGATCATGTTAGAAAAGCAATCGACAACGACCAGATCAAAATAATTGCCAGAAAAACCGGATCTTCAGCATCACAGATTGCCGATGTAGATTCTCCTTCTTTTAAATATATTCAAAAAACTCTAAGCGGATTTGACCCTAAATTAGTGGTTGCACCGTATTTGGTTTTAGGAGCAACCGACGGGAGGTATTTTGGAAATCTTACGCCTCAGGTATTCAGATTTATTCCATTTCCTGATCCGGAAGGATTTCATGCTGTAAATGAACGCATCAGAACAGATGATTTTAAAAAAGGAATAAGTTTTTATTACCAGCTAATTAAAAATTATAAGAAATAAGTACTATACCTTGTAGTCTAAGTCTTTACTTCGTTACTTCAGCGTCGTGAACTATCAAAATGAATTTGACAGCTACATATATTCTCTTGCCCGTATCAGTTTACAATAATTCCATTCCAAACTCCATTGCCGACTTTGTTGAGCTAATGGAGTTTTACATCAAAAATAAATAAAGCATTATTTTTGATTTCCATGTAATAAGATCATTATCTAATAATAGTAACAGAACCTGTTATTTGTTTCCGGCCATTTTTTGGATCGATAATATAATAATAAGTTCCTACGGGCAGATCAATATTACGAAATTTTCCGTCCCGGACCAGCAATAAATTATTCTCTGATAGTAACAACTCTTCTAAATAATAAATTAATATGGAATTTAAATTCGACATTTAATCAAAAAAATAACCCTTTTGTACATGAAAAAATTCTTTCTGTTTGTCTTACTTGGGTTCTTCACAATTGTAATTGTTCTACTTATCCGAACCTTTACATTCAATACTAAACAAATCAAGACCGAGCAGCAAAAACGACTAGTTTTAGATGACTCATGTATTGTGCACTTACAAAAAGCTATTAGATTTAAAACTGTTTCTTACGACGATGCAATGAAGTTTGATAGTCTAGAATTTATCGGGTTTCAAAAATTTCTAAAGAAGACTTATCCGCTGGTTTTTACTCAGATGAATCTGGAAACTGTAAACAGGTTTAGTATAATTCTTCACTGGAAAGGAAAAAACTCAAATATAAAGCCTATCATATTAATGGCACATCAGGATGTAGTACCGATTGAGCAAGCAACAATAAATAAATGGACAGTTCCGCCATTTTCCGGCAGTTTAAAAAATGGATTTGTATACGGTCGCGGCACCATTGATGACAAAGGTAGTTTGATTGCAATTCTTGAAAGTGCGGAGATTCTGTTGCATGAAAAATTTATTCCCGCAACGGATGTTTATTTTGTATTCGGGCATGATGAAGAAGTTTCAGGCTTGAAGGGAGCCAAATCTGTTGCCAAATTATTTAAGAAACGAAATATCCACCCTGAATTTGTACTTGATGAAGGAGGAATTATTACTTATGATAAAATTCCCGGTTTGGAAAAACCAGCAGCTGTAGTGGGAATTTCCGAAAAAGGATATCAAACTATTGATTTGCAAATTAATATCCCCGGCGGACACTCATCAATGCCTGCCGAAAAAACCGCATTGGATGAAATGGCAAAAGCCGTTGTGAAATTAAAACAGAACCCTTTTAAACCAGAAATGGGGTACGCCTTAAATTCTTTCCTAAATTATGTCGGTCCGGAATTACCGTTCAGCAGTAAACTGGCAATGGCAAACCGTGAGCTTTTCAAACCATTAATCTTTAATATTTATTCCAAAACGGCTACCGGGAATGCTGTAATCAGAACCACCAGTGCTACAACTATTTTTAATTCCGGAATGAAAGAAAATGCAATTCCGGGACAGGCAAATGCAACAGTTAATTTTCGTACGCAACCCGGCACCAGCTTAAAGGATGTTATTGATCATGTTAGAAAAGCAATCGACAACGACCAGATCAAAATAATTGCCAGAAAAACCGGATCTTCAGCATCACAGATTGCCGATGTAGATTCTCCTTCTTTTAAATATATTCAAAAAACTCTAAGCGGATTTGACCCTAAATTAGTGGTTGCACCGTATTTGGTTTTAGGAGCAACCGACGGGAGGTATTTTGGAAATCTTACGCCTCAGGTATTCAGATTTATTCCATTTCCTGATCCGGAAGGATTTCATGCTGTAAATGAACGCATCAGAACAGATGATTTTAAAAAAGGAATAAGTTTTTATTACCAGCTAATTAAAAATTATAAGAAATAAGTACTATACCTTGTAGTCTAAGTCTTTACTTCGTTACTTCAGCGTCGTGAACTATCAAAATGAATTTGACAGCTACATATATTCTCTTGCCCGTATCAGTTTACAATAATTCCATTCCAAACTCCATTGCCGACTTTGTTGAGCTAATGGAGTTTTACATCAAAAATAAATAAAGCATTATTTTTGATTTCCATGTAATAAGATCATTATCTAATAATAGTAACAGAACCTGTTATTTGTTTCCGGCCATTTTTTGGATCGATAATATAATAATAAGTACCTACCGGCAGATCAATATTACGAAATTTTCCGTCCCATGCACTTGTATACCCCATTGAATTATAAACTTTAACGCCATAACGGTTAAAAATGTCTATTTGAACATCCGGATAGCTCTCTAAATATTTTATGTTCCACAGATCATTAAAGCCATCGTTATTGGGTGTAAACGTATTTGGAATAACCGGAGTTTTTAAAACTTTAATGAATACCTGATCAACAGTTTTGCAGCCTTCGGCAGAAAATACCTCCAATGTGTAAGTTATATCTTCAACGGGAGAAGCCACCGGATTCAATACATCGTCTCTATTCAAAGCAATATTCGGCGTCCATTTGTAAAATAGATTATCTCCTTCTGCCCTGGCGGGGATTCTGATCTGACCACCTTCTAAAACCACCTGATCTTCTCCGGCATCAGCCAGCGGCGTGTTATAAACATTTATTATCCTGGATTCTGATGAAGGACAGCTGTTTGCTCCAACAAAAGTATACGTAATCAAATGTTCACCCAAACCGGCAGTCTGTGGAGTAAAAAGCCCTTCCGAAGTAATTCCAGCTCCAGAATAAGTTCCGCTACCTGTAAAACCGGCATTCTCTCTTGCCTGGGTAATCTGCACCGGATTTCCGTCAATGCAAATTCCCGGAATCGAATCAAATAAAATTTCGGGAACTGCTTTTAAAGTAATGGTTTTTATTTGTTCAGAAACACATACAATGCCGGAGTAAGCAAGCATTTTTACAGCAAATGTTTTAATGCCTGGAGTATGAAAAACAGGGTATTGAAAGGAATATCTTTTTGGCGAATCACTCCTCAAGGCGGGTTCTTCATCTGTAAATATTAATGCTGGCTGATTGGTATTATCAAAATACCATTCAATTTTAGTTAACTGACCAAAATCTACTGTTGATCTGTCTTCAAAATATACAGAATCAGAGCTGCAAAGGTTGTTTGCATTTACTACCGTGAAATCTGCTTTTGGGATACTTCCGTTAACGGTAAATGTTTTTGCCTTTGAATAAACACAGCCGTTGGCTGTTGTGGCGGTCATATTCACCGTATAATTTCCGGCGGCACGATACGTATGTGAAGGATCTTTAGCCGTTGATGTTCCGGGATTTGATGGGTTAGCATTTCCATCGCCAAAATTCCATAAATAGGTAATTCCCAAATCGCCTCCATCATCAAAAGCGGTTTCATTTTTAAATTTGGCAACTGCATCTGCCAGACAAATCTCCGGAGTTTCAAAATCCACAACCGGAACTTTACCAATGCTCACATTCATAGAAAATGTGTCACTAATGCACGATCCGGCATTTTCAGTAATCAGCTTCACCAGGTAATCTCCCGGCTGGGAATAAATATGATTTGGATTTTGTTCTGAAGATGTTTCTCCATCCGCAAAAAACCAGTTCCATTTAGTTATTTGCTGATTTCCTGAAGTAGATTTATCCTCAAAGCTGACCGCATTGTTTGCACACAATTGCCCGCTAACAGTAAACAAAGATTTAGGTTTTTGATACACCGCAACGGTTTTAATTTCCGAAACTACAGGTTCACAATTGGAATTATTTGTTACCGTTAGCTTCACCGGAAATTCGCCGAAATTATTGTAAACGTGCGATGGATTTTGTTCCGTAGAAAAGTTCATTTCTCCTGAAGCCGGATCACCAAAATCCCACAGCCACGAAGTTAATTCCCTTCCCTGCCCGTCGCTTTGATCTGTAAACTGAATTATTTCGCCTTCGCAAACGGCTTCATTTACATTAAATTTAGAAAGCGGAGCATTAAAAATAGAAAACTCAAAAACCAATTGTTCAGAACTTCCGCAACCATCGGCCGATGGCTTTTCTGAAGTTACATCAACAACAAAATCTCCGGCAGCAAAATATCGGATCGTATCTTTTAACTGGTAAACGTAAAACGACACGCCATCTTTTACAAAGGTGCTGTCGTATGCAGGATTTTCGATGACTCTTGGTTCCGAACCGTCCCGCAGTTGCCAGGTTAATTTGGTTGGCTGATAGTGCAGGTTTACTTCAAAACGCAATGGTTCTGCCACACAGCCCGAAAGGGTGAGCGAATCTGAAACCAGACTTTTAATCTGAATACCCAGATTATTTACATTGGCGCCTGCCGAATAACCATAAGATTCTGCCTGTCCAAAGCCATAGGCAATGGCATTGAAACCTTTATCCGCCCGTAAATTATGTACTCCCGCCCCTACCGGGATTTGCGCATATGAATAATCCGGCTGCCCGTTAATGGGCTTAAAATTTAAAGTCGATGAAAATCCGTCTAATTTAAAACTGGCTGCCGCATCAGATTCTATAACTACATTAATGAAATGAGAGGTAATCGCGAAAGCAGATGAAGAATACACCGTAATATTGTCAATATTTTGTTCTACCGAATTCAGGCAAATCATCTCCGGATCGCCTGCGGGCTCGTTAAAAAAACCACAATTAATCTCTTTTCCCTGTGTAACCGCATATTGCACAACCTGTATCGGCTTATCAGATTCTATCACGTTGGGCTCCTGAGATGAAAACTGGTAAAAAAAGTTATTCGTGAACTGATTATTATTGATGACAGTTCCATTTACTTTAACAACCGACGACGGATCGCTTCTTAGCACCCGGATAATATCATAATTTCTGGCTTTTAACGGAGCGGTTATAAATTTTTTACCCCATGCGGCTGTTGGATATACCTGCTGATACAAATTGTCTGAAGATTCTGTTTCACTTTCACCGCAACCAATTGCAATTTTTCCGCTTCCGGAGAATACAGCTATAGGTTTACAACTCTCGGAAGTACTGCTAACAGATTTTATGGTCGATCCGGTTAAATCAACCCCATTAAATTTATTAAATGCAGAAGAATTTGTTGATACTCCCAGAACCTGATAAACTTCTCCTTTTCTAAGATTTACAGTGAAAGGCACGCCGGCCTGATGAAGCTGCGTATTGGCCGAAGGAACTATTTCCACTTGTGTATTATCTTCTACCGCAATAACGAAAAAATAAGAATATGACTGAGGCTGATTGGATACCTGTGTAAAATTGATGGAGTAATAATCTTTTCCTAAGGTTGATGTAGGCAATACCAGGGTTGCCCCGGAAACGTTTTTATCATAAATATGCGCATACATTACGATTGGCTTTTCTGCCGAAATATGTATTCCCAGATTAAATAAACCTTCGCCACCTAAATATGCTTGTTGCGGCACATCTACAATCGTAATAGAATTTGCTGTTACATTAAAAGATCTGGAATAATTGATACCCGGAATTTCAATTTTTCCTGTGGTACTCACATCCGAGGTTACATACACAGACATTTGCTGTGAATTGTTGAAATATCCGCGTACATGGTTGCCATAACCTAACCAGAAATCTTTTCCCTTGTTAGATGTATTTTGTGCTTTAACTGCAAATGCGCAAAAAGAAAAAAGCAGTATCAGCAAAAACCTATAAATACTATTGGCAGATGGCATTTATACCGGAAATATCGTTTTATAAAAATTTAAACATTTCGAAATTGATTCGAACTTTAAATATATAAAACTGCTTCGGTATCAAGCTGTATTGGGCTTAAATATTACAAAGGCAAAACTCAACTTTAAAACGGGTGCAGGCGTGTAAAGTTGCTTTCTAAATACTTGAGAACTTTCGGCAAGAAAAAAACATTCTTGATTAGAAAAAACATCCAGGCATGAAAAACCAGCAATTTTATTTGCCTGCTGTTATGCTTCGTGCCTATTCTAAATCAAGTACAATTGCTATATTTTCTTTGATTTTCTGATGCAGTTCGGCAGGAAGATTTCCTATCTTTTTGATTAATCGTTTATTATCGATTGCCCGTATTTGATCGATCATTATGTCGCAATTTTCTAACACATTACCTGTTCCTTTTTCTAAGTAGATTCTTAATATATCTGAGGCTCTTTGCACATTTGTCGTGATTGGACAAACTAAAGTTGAAGGATGCGGTATTTTATTCAAAAGATCAGTTTGCACGATTACCACTGGTCTGGTTTTTCCAGGTTCTGTTCCAATTTGCGGATTCAAATCTGCAATCCAAATTTCATATTGATTAATCTGCATAATCAACATTTTCAAAATCTTTCAATACGTGCATTGACTCAGACTTCACTAAGTCTGATTCAGATTTTAAACGCTTTTCCAGAATTTTACGTTTTTGAACTTTATTGTAGTACTCCAGAGCTTCATTGATATATCTATTTCTAGGCATACGTATGTTAGCTAATATTTTCTCGGTTTCACCGAAAATAGAATCGTCTATTTTTAAAGATACAGTTTTCATTACATTCGAATATTAGTATTACAAAAGTATATATAAATTTGATATGAAATACGTATATTCTTAATACATTTTCCTGGCTTGAAGCGTAACTAATACAGTCCCGGAAAACTTTATCTGAAGGTTTAGATATCAACCTAATTCGGCAAATTTTATTCTGGACTTTTCTGCCGGGGGAAGTATCAGAGTAAATTTACTGCCCACGTTAATTTCACTATCTACCAAAATTTTACCAAAATTTCTTAGCGCATATTCAAAACTAATGGCCAATCCAAAACCTGAGCCGGTTTCCATTAGCGTACCCGGGGTGGTAACACTTAATGAATTAAATAATTGATTCTGGATTTGAAGTGGAATTCCAACACCGGAGTCAATACATGAAATTTCAATAATTCCATCCCGGCTGTAAGCTTCTATGCTTATAATATCGCCCTTAGAGCAAAACTTAATTGCGTTTGAAATCAGATTTCTAAAAATCAGTTCCAATGATCCTTTATCGCAGAATGCTTCAACGTCTTCGTCAATACATGATTGCAGACTGATTCCTTTTTGTAAGGCTTTGTCTTTAAATTTAGCAACGGTTTCTCCAATAAATGCACTCAAAGAAATTGCTACCGGAAATAGTTTATCTTCTTCAATCTGCATTTTAGACCAACTGAATAAATTGGTCATAAGCTCGGTAGTTTCATTTACCTGCTTAGAAAGATCAGGAATCAAGCCCCATAATTCGTCTTTATCAATCTGATTATCGTTTGCCATCATGATTAAGTTTTGGATGTTGGCCATCGGACTTCTTAAATCGTGAGAGATAACTGAGAATAGCTTGTTTTTTAGATCGTTAAGCTTTTGAAGTTCATCTGCCTGTTGCTGCAAACGAAAATCTGCCATTTTTGCTGTGGTAATATCCCGGACTATTATTACAGTTCCGGTAACGAGATTATGGTCGTATAAGGGAGTTGCAGTAGTTTCATAGTAGTTATCAAAATACTTAATTTCCTTACGGGATGTTTCGCCCTTCGCAATGAATTCTAATAATTCCTGATCATTCAATGAATTGCTTAACGGATAACCTAACTTAACCGGATTCTCAGAAAACAAACCTGAAATAGATTTATTTACATAATTCACTATCAGGGAATTATTGATAATAATAACTCCATCAGTCATCTGCTCAATAGCCTGAGTTAATCCAGCCGGAATTAGTTTAAAAATTTTGTACTTACGCAGTCCGTAAGCCAGAATTAAAACACTGAATGTAAAAGCAAAGGGAGTTATATCCAGGTTATAAGGCTGATATCCCAATAAGTAAGTTGAATTGGCAAGCCAGGGTAGAAAAGCGCCAAATAAAATAATTTTATATTGATTTTTATGTATGTGACTTGCATCGCGATAAGCCGATACTAAAACCGCAAATCCCCAAACCAAAAGAATGTAGAAATAGGAAATAAAAATTTTGTAGAAAATCCCTCCTTTAATATTCAAAACGGTTAAAGGCCCTAACTTCTCAATTATTAATGTGGTATAATATTGATGATGATAAGAATTTAATGCGATAGCAATTAAAGAAATTACAGGAACAACAAATAGCAGCAAAATGTGCCAGCGTTTAAGCCAATAATCTTTCCCTGTAAATTTCAGACAAAATATCAGGTAAGAAGGCGGAAGTACAATAATGCCGATGTAGGAGATAAAAGTCCAGAAAAGTTTGGACTCCAGATCAATACTAAAAAGTTCTAAACCTGCTCCAACTGCCCACTCGCTTATGGAAATCATCAATATTCCGAACCAACGTACAGCGGGTACCGGGCGTGTTAAAAATTGCAGAGAAATAATGAAAGTAACCAACCCTGCAAGCAATAAGGTTATCGGCAAAAGGTAAAACGCGTTAAACACCCGGTATTAATTTAAATTCCATGGTTACGTTTATGGGAAATAAAGGTTAGTATTATTTATAAATAGGTGTTAAAACAATGTTTTAGAAAATTTTCGAATTCTTTATTGGTAATAAAAGGTCAGAATTACTCATTTTCATTTTTTACTTAAAAACATAAAATTTTATAAGTCGTTATCAAGTAAGTAATTCATTTATAAAAACCAGAAATGATGATCAAGTACGCTTCTGTATTATCCCTGATATCCATGTTTACATTGTTTTTATTCAGCTTTAATAATGCTGATAAAAATGAGAACCCGAAAATTGTTGACACTTTAACCGTTGCTGCTGATTTCGGAAATGCTGCGGTAAACTATCAAAACTATTGTGCGGGTTGCCATGGAGAAAAAATGGGGGCCTTTGTTGACCGGAAATGGAAACATGGCAATGACCGGGAAAATTTATTCAAAGCTATAAAGCTGGGATATCAAAATGAAGGAATGCCATCATTCGATTCTACTTTTACCGATAAAGAAACGTATCAACTATCAGATTATATCATATCAGGAATTAAAAATGTAGAGCGGTATCAGGGATCAGATAAACCGACATCATCTATCTTTAAAACAGAAAAATTAACCATCCGGCTAGATACTGTTGTTAGCGGATTGGATGTTCCCTGGAGCATGGCTTTTTTGCCGGGAAATGAAATGCTGGTTACAGATAGAAATGGAAAATTCTATTACGTAAAAAAAGACAGGTCAAAAACGCTTATTAAAGGCGCTCCCGAAGTAGTTGCCGAAGGTCAGGGGGGCTTGCTTGACGTAGTTTTAGATCCGAACTACACTAAAAATCATATGATCTATCTCTCCTACTCAAAAGCAGGCGAAACGGAAAATGGTCGAATTTTAGCAACCACGGCTATCATGAAAGCGAAGTTTGAAAAAGGAGCTTTAACGCAGCAAAAAGATATATTTATTGCCAAACCATATCAACCAACCAGGCACCATTACGGCTCCAGAATGCAGTTTGCAAAAGATGGGACTTTGTATTTTTCAGTGGGCGAAAGAGGAAATGAGAAGCAAAATCCGCAGGAATTAAACAATAATGATCTGGGAAAAATTCACCGAATAAATACGGATGGCAGCATTCCTAAAGACAATCCTTTTGTGAATAAAGGCGATGCCGAAGCTTCCATCTATTCATACGGACATCGCAATCCTCAGGGAATGACTATCCATCCGGAAACGGGAAAAATCTGGACCAACGAACACGGACCCAGAGGTGGAGATGAAATCAACATCATTTCTCCGGGCAAAAATTATGGCTGGCCGGATATAACTTACGGAATAAATTACAACGGTCGCCCAATGGCGCCGGATACAAAAACCGAAAAAACAGGCATGGAACAGCCGCTCTTTCAATGGACACCCTCCATTGCGCCAAGCGGTTTAGCTTTCGTAACCGGAACAAAATATAAAGGCTGGGAAGGGAATTTAATGACCGGTTCTCTTCGTTTTCAATATCTGAATAGAAGTGTGCTTAAAGGCAATAAGGTAGTTAATGAAGAAATTCTTTTCAAAAACATTGGCCGTGTGCGGGATGTTAGAATGGCGCCCGATGGTTTTTTATACATTTCAGTGGAAGATCCCGGAATCATTTACAGACTGGTACCTGTTGAAAAATAATCCTGAAGGAACCCCTTAAACTTCTGATTGCGAAAATGCATAAACAGTTACCTCTTATTGGAGCAGAGATTTTTATTGAACCTGGTCAAACTCCCGAAGAAATTGACGTCTGGTTTAAACGGCTGCATGAATGCGGAATGAAGGTGACACGCATTCGCATGTTCGAAAACTATATGCATCTACCGGATGGAAACTGGGATTTTACTTTATTCGATCATGCTTTTATTGCAGCAGAAAAATACGGCATTCAGATTTACGCCAATTTGTTTCCGGCAACTTCTTTTACAGATGTAGGAGGTTTTAAATTTCCACGGGATCAGGAACATTTAGATTCAATTGCTGAATATATAAAAGAGTGTGTCAGTCATTTTAAGGAGTTTTCTTCCCTTGTGGGATGGGTTCCTTTGAATGAACCCGGTTCCGGAACGCTTCCCGACGAACCCTTTACACGGCAGAAATTTGCCGAATGGAAAGAAGCACAACCGAAAGAAACTTTTGATTTTCAGAAATATGAACACCTTGATTTTGCAGAAGAACGGTTTCTGCTGGAATATGAAACCTGGTTTTTAAAATGGCTTACAGAGGAGATCAAAAAGTTTGATCATGAAGGAGATATTCATATTAATAATCATCAGATCTTTGAAAATGTTGCCGAATATAACTTTCCCGAATGGAGAAAATTTCTGAGCAGTTTAGGCGGCTCCGCACATGCAAGCTGGCACTTCGGCTATTTTAGCAGAAACCAATATGCTTTGGCCATGTCGGCCAACAGTGAAATACTTCGTTCGGGTGCCGGAGATATTCCCTGGTTAATGACCGAGCTACAGGGTGGAAATAATATTTACAGCGGCTTTGAAGCGATGTGCCCAACACCCGAAGAAATTACGCAATGGCTTTGGATCACGTTGGCTACAGAAAGTAAAGGCAGTATATTTTGGTGCTTAAATCCACGAATGTCTGGCTTTGAAGCAGGCGAATGGGCATTGCTGAACTTCCAGAATGAGCCTTCTGAAAGAATGAAAGCGGCTTCTGATATTGCAAATTTGATAAATGAAAATACCCAGCTTTTTGCAAACGCGAAAGTTGTCGAATCGGGAATTTCAATTCTGTATACAAGAGAATCTCTCTGGATTGAAAAAAAGCTGCAAACCGGAGGTAAATTTTACGAAGGCAGAAACATCGGTGGAGTCATAAAATCTGCAATATCATGGTTCGAGGCAATTTCTGAAATGGGAATTCAGGCTAATTTTAAAGAAATTTCTGAGTTTGATTTCTCAGCCTCAGATTATTCAAACCAAACAATTATTCTGTCACATCAGATCTCTATTCCGAAAATCTATCATCAAAGTCTAAAAGATTTTGTAAGTCGCGGAGGCAAATTAATTGTGGATGGTTTAACAGCTTATTACGATGAAAACGCGGTTTGCATGTTCAAGAATTTCCCGTTTAAAGATCTGTTTGGCAGCAGTTTGCAGGAAGTAAAAATGACCGGCAATATTTTTCAGATCGAATTGTCAGAACCGAAATTAAGTCTCTACGCACATCTTTGGAAAGGCACGTTATCACTCTCCGGTGCTAAAGAACTATCGCTTGATAATCAGGAAGTTCTAGCATGTAAAAACACCTTTGGAGAAGGCAGTGTTTTCTGGGCTCCCACGCTAATCGGATTAGCAGCAAGGTTAAATAACGACTATCAAAACTTGTATAAACTGATAGCCTTTGCGGCGGGACAAAGCATCAAATCTGTGCCTATTCGTTTTAAAAATCCACAACCGGGAATGCTCATGAAAATCATGCAGTCGGGAAATTCTTATTTGGCTATAATTATAAATAAATCTGAAGATACCAGCATGGAGCTGATCAATCAATTCAATTATAAAACACCCAATGTTTTATTTGCGAATAAAGGTGGGTTTGCATCTAAAAACACGGTACAAATTTCCATGGAAGAAACGATGGTTATACAATGGATTGTTTAGTCTATTAATTGTCCTAAACTTTATAAGTTAAGTTGTCCACATTTATAGTTTAGTTAAGTGTCCCACAGTTGTATAAGGTAAGTGTCCCACACTTTGGAAGTGTGGGACACTTCTAAAATCCTAACTCAATTATTAAAATTAATCCTGTCAGAATCATAAATTTGCAGCTTCCAAAATCAAACAATTTGTCTGCGCCTTATTTTCAGCACCTTCTTTCATTATTAAAAACCGAACGCCAGGCAGACTTGCTGGCCTATCAGCAATTAAGCCAATCAACAACAATAGCCGACCGGCGGGCGGCGGGTTTGAGCTGGTATCCGATTGCGATCCGAAACACGGAGATCAGTCGAGGTGATTATTTAACTGTGGAAGTTGAGCGTACTACTCATCAGGATATTGCACATCAATT
>JBDTLL010000035.1:0-13950 GCA_039934815.1 Daejeonella sp.
ATAACTGAATTAGAAAATTTTGTTTGGCTAAAGCCAGAAAACCAGCTAACTATCATTAAAATCAGTAAACATTTCTTCATATTTGCCAAATAATTATCTAATTAAAATACAAAAGAATATTAACTGCGGGGCGAACAAAAGCGGCAATTTTATGCTCACAATTGTTCCCTCAAAAAATCAAATATCACAAATGAAAGTTGCTGTTGTTGGAGCAACCGGTTTAGTAGGATCGGTTATGTTGAAAGTGTTAGCGGAAAGAAATTTCCCGGTTACTGAGTTAATTCCTGTTGCTTCTGCAAAAAGTGCGGGTAAACAGGTTCAGTTTCAGGGTAAAAGCTATACCGTTAGAACGATGGATGAAGCAATTGCCATGAAGCCCGATGTGGCACTTTTCTCTGCAGGAGGAAATACTTCTCTGGAAGATGCGCCACGTTTTGCCGAAGCTGGCACAACTGTTATTGACAATTCTTCGGCCTGGAGAATGGACCCAACTAAAAAGTTAATTGTCCCGGAAGTAAATGCTTCGGCTTTATCTGCCGATGATAAAATTATTGCCAATCCGAATTGTTCAACCATACAAATGGTGGTGGTTTTAAAACCGCTTCATGATAAATATAAAATTAAGCGGGTAGTTGTGTCTACCTACCAGTCGGTTACCGGAACAGGAGTGAAAGCTGTTGACCAGATGATGAACGAGCGCAAGGGATTGAAGGGCCCAATGGCTTACCCTTATCCAATTGATTTAAATGTTATTCCGCAGATTGATGTTTTCCAGGATAATGGTTACACTAAGGAAGAAATGAAAATGATTCTGGAAACCAAAAAGATCATGGGCGATGATTCGATTCGTGTAACGGCAACAACTGTTCGCATACCGGTTATGGGCGGGCATTCTGAAGCTGTAAATATTGAGTTTGAAAACGATTTTGATTTGGCGGAAGTTAGAAGTTTGCTTGAAGCGCAGCAAGGAATTATTGTAATTGATGATCCGGCAAATCTGAAATATCCCATGCCAATGGATGCGCATGAAAAGGACGAAGTTTTTGTAGGCAGAATTCGCCGTGATGAATCTCAGGACAAAACCTTAAATCTTTGGATTGTTGCTGATAACCTGAGAAAAGGAGCGGCAACAAACGCAGTTCAGATTGCTGAATATCTTTTATCCAAAAAATTAATTTAATTAAAAAATATTTTTGATAGATTAAAAGGTTCGTGAAAACGAACCTTTTTTGTTTCCATTAACTCATTAGAATGAAAATATTAACCGGACTTTTTCTTTGCTTTTTAACTACAACTTCTTTAGCCCAATCGCTTTCTAAATCTATTGAAAGCGCTTTTGACCGTTTTTTGCAAGACGATCAATTAACATATTCCAGCAGCTCATTTACAGTCATTAATTCCCTCACGGGAGAAATTATTTACTCGAAGAACGGTAATATGGGATTAGCGCCTGCCTCCACTTTAAAAACGGTTACCTCTGCAACGGCATTTCATGTTTTAGGTAATGATTTTAGTTGGGAAACAAATTTGGGCTACAATGGCTCAATTTCTACGGATGGAATTTTGAATGGCGATTTGATCATAAAAGGAGCAGGCGACCCAACCTTGGGCAGCTGGCGATATAATGAAACTAAATCTGAAGTTATTTTGAAAAAATGGAAAACAGCTATTGAAAATGCAGGCATAAGAAAAATAACGGGTCGCATCATTGCTGATGATAGTTTATTTGGTACACAGACTTTACCCGACGGCTGGATTTGGCAGGACATTGGCAATTACTATGGCGCCGGCCCAAATGGATTGACATGGCATGAAAATCAAACTGATATTAAATTTATTCCGGGCAATAAAGTTGGCGAATTAACCAAAATCAAAATAAAAGAAATGGAAATTTCGGGTGTAAGAATAATTAATGAAGTTACAACCGGTCCAATTGGGAGTGGAGATAATGTGTACGCCTATTCATCGCCTTTCAGCGATTTTATTTATTTGCGGGGTACTTATGGCATGGATTTGAAAAAGCAAATTTCCATTTCTGTTCCAGATCCGGCAAAAACGCTCGGAATTGCCCTGCAAAAAACGCTCGAACAATCGGGAATTAATATTGATCATTCTGCAATTACAGCCAGAGAGTTAAAGCGAGAAAATTCAAGCGTTCCAAACATTGAAAAATTAATTTCAATACATACATCTCCAAACCTAGATCAGGTGGTTTATTGGTTCAATCAGAAAAGTATTAATTTGTATGGAGAACATTTAGTGAAGACCATTGCCTGGAAATCCGGCAAAGAAATCAGCACAGAAAACGGCGTTGAAGAGATCAGAACGTTTTGGAAAAACAAATTGGGAATTAATAAAGAGGCCGTCAATATTGTAGATGGGAGCGGTCTTTCTCCGGGAAACCGAATTACAACTTTGGCAATTGCCCAAATTTTGTCCTCAACCAAAAAGGAGCCGTGGTTCAAAGCCTATTTTGATAGCTTTCCGATTTATAACAACATGAAAATGAAAAGCGGCAGTATAAATGGTGTTTTGGCTTACGCCGGATTTCAGAATTCATCATCGGGAACACCCTTAGCTTTTTCAATAATCATCAATAATTACAACGGAAGCGCTTCTGCTGTTAAGCAAAAAATGTATAAAGTTTTAGATGAGCTGAAATAGAAAACTATAATTCAAATATATTCCTCTGAGATTTTAATTGCGGTAAAATTTTATTAACTTCATTATAACCAATTAGTTAATTTCTGGAGGACAGCATATGAATACTGTAGAAAAAATTGAGCATTGGGGTGATGATCATCACGCAAAATGGCTCGATGTAATTCGTATAATTCTTGGGATAATCATTTTATTAAAAGGTATTGCGTTTGTTTCAGACACAGATGCTTTGAAATCTTTGTTTCTTCAAAATAGCGTTTACAGTTTTTCCGGATTACTGGCCATGTCGATGACCCATATTGTCGCATTTGCGCATTTGGTTGGCGGGGTTTTAATCATTTTGGGTTTGCTTACGCGATTTGCGGTCGTAATTCAAATTCCTATTTTACTGGGAGCTGTGTTCTTCGTAAATATTTCCAAAGGTTTCTCTCCAATGAATTCTGAGCTATGGCTATCAGTATTGGTTTTATTTCTATTGATTTTATTTTGGGTAGTAGGTTCAGGTCCCTATTCTGTGGATCACTGGATGAAAAAACACCCTTCTAAATAAGTTACAACCTAAACTTTGTTAAGCGGCAAATCGTGAGGTTTGCCGTTTTTTATTTCCTGATTTTTGCAATATTTTTTTGATAATTAGGTAGTGCCTTTTAGAAGCATTATTTTCACGGCATGCCCCACGCAATTGTTATTGGAGCCGGAATTGCCGGTATAGCTGTTTCCATCAGACTAAAATTGAAAGGTTATTCTGTTACGGTATTCGAAGCAAATTCATACGCGGGTGGAAAACTTTCTGAAATTGAAAACGGCGGATTTCGGTTTGACGCGGGTCCGAGCTTGTTTACCATGCCTCAATATGTTGACGAACTTTTTGAGTTGGCGGGAAAAAAGCCGGAAGACTATTTTAAATATGATAAGCTCGAAGAAGTTTGTCGCTATTTTTATGAAGATGGAACCCGGATTACTGCATGGGCAGATCAAAATAAGTTTGCACAGGAAATTGAAAACAAAACAACTGATAAAGCAGATTCAGTTCTAAAATTTTTGAAGAAAAGCGGCAGAATTTACGAGATTACCAACCATATTTTTCTGGAAAAATCTCTTCATAAAATTAAAAGCTATCTGAATTTGAGAACGCTAAAATCAATTTTTCGCTTTCCGCGGATAGACCCTTTCCGCACAATGGATGAGGCAAATTCAAACACATTTCGCGATAGCAAAACGATTAGACTGTTTAACCGATACGCAACTTACAATGGTTCAGATCCATATCAGGCGCCTGCAACTTTAAATATTATTCCGCATCTGGAACAAAGTTTCGGCGCTTATTTCCCAAAAGGCGGAATGATCAGCATCACAAATTCATTGGTACAATTGGCTAATGATCTGGGTGTAGAGTTTAAGTTTAATTGTGCTGTTGACGAAATTACTTTATTAAATAAACAAGTAACCGGCGTTCAGGCAAATGGAGAAGTTTATAAAGCTGATCTGGTAGTTTCTAATATGGATGTGTGGTTTACATACAAGAAATTACTAAAACAAGAATTAGCTCCTCCCGGGATTTTAAATCAGGAGCGAAGCAGCTCTGCTTTAATTTTTTATTGGGGAATTAGGAAACAGTTTAAAGAGCTTAATCTGCATAATATATTTTTCTCAGAAAATTATCGGTCAGAATTCGAACATATCTGGAGAGAGAAAAATATTTATCAGGATCCCACAATTTATGTAAATATCAGTTCAAAATACAATTCTGCCGATGCGCCGGATGGCTGTGAAAATTGGTTTGTAATGATCAATGTTCCTTCAAATCAGGGACAAAACTGGGATGAATTGATCGCGGAAGCAAAAAGTAATATTCTTAAAAAGTTGTCGGCAAACCTTAAAGAAGACGTATCTGAATTGATTTCAACTGAAAATATTTTAGATCCGAGAAGTATTGAGGCAAAAACCTCATCCTATCAGGGATCACTTTATGGAACAAGTTCTAATAACCGTTACGCGGCATTTTTGCGCCACGCCAATTTTTCGACGAAGATAAAAGGCTTATATTTCTGCGGCGGAAGCGTTCATCCCGGAGGCGGAATTCCACTCGCATTATTATCAGCCAAAATTACAGCGGGTCTCATTAAATAAACTCAGCATTACACCAGGCTATTTTTTAAAAGCCGTAAATTTTTATATTTACGCTTAAGATGTTAAAGCCGCGGCAGAATAAACTTATTTACATTTTTTTCTCCTGGTATATCAGTAGAATCATCCGGACAGATTTTAGGGTTTTTGACTTTAATAAGTCAGATTTTGATTCTGAGAAATCAATTTTATTATTGGCAAATCATTTTTCGTGGTGGGATGGTTTTTTAATGTTTCAGCTGAACAAAGTCTATTTTAAAAAGAATTTCCATGTGATGATTACAGAGGATAACTATCATAAAGTTAAATTTTTAAAATATTTGGGCTCCTTTTCGGTGAAGAAAAACTCCAGAAGTATAATTGAAAGTCTTGAGTTTGCCGGCGAACTTTTAAATGATCCGGCAAATCTGGTTTTAATATTCCCGCAAGGAAAATTATACTCAAACCATACGCAGCAAATAAAATTTGAAAAAGGATTGATGAACCTGGTTAATTCATCAAAAAAGAAATTTCAATATTGCTTTGCGGCACTTTTTGTTGACTATTTTGAGTTTCGGAAACCTTCTGCATATTGTTATTTGCAAAGCTGGGAAGGAGCGGAGTTTACCAGCTTGCAGCTGATAAAAAGCAATTTTAATAAACATTATGAAACATCGCGGCAGCAACAAGCCGATTTAACGGCTTAACATGATCCTGCTTTATCTCGTTTTCTTCTTCCTGATATTACGTTTTACAGTTACGCTGTTTAACTTTATTTCTAACCCAAAACTCACCTATTCTGGCAAGCAATATCAGCAACTGGTTTCCATTTTAATTCCGGCACGTAATGAATCAGCCGATATTTTGGACTTACTTAAATCAATAAAGCAGCAGAATTATTCAAATTATGAAGTCATTGTTTTAGACGATCATTCTGACGATGATACATTTACTATTTGCGAAAACTTTGCCGGAAAAAATGAAAATTTTAAAGTGATCCGCGGCAGCAAACTTCCTAAGGGTTGGTTGGGTAAAAATTATGCTTGTCACCAGCTTGCGCAAAACGCAAACGGGAAATATTTGATGTTTATTGATGCCGATGAAACTATTTCTGACGGTTTAATAAATAATGCTGTTCATCGGATGGAAATTCAGCGTTTAACGTTGCTGAGTTTGTTCACCAATCAAGTAATGGATACAATTGGCGAGCGGTTGGTTGTCCCGCTGATGCACTTTCTCCTGTTAAATTTACTTCCTTTAAGATTGGTAAAACTTTCTAAAAACCCTTCTTTTGCGGCGGCAAGTGGTCAGTTTATGTTGTTTAACGCAGATGATTATTCTAAAAATCAATGGCATGAGCAGGTAAAACATAAAGTGGTAGAGGATATCGAGATCATAAAAGCGGTTAAAACCTTTGGGTACAAAGCAGAAGCCTTGCTGGCCAATGGGTATATTCATTGCCGGATGTATAAATCGTTAGATGAAGCGTTAAGCGGATTTAGTAAAAATTTGCTGGCCGGATTTAATAATAACGTAGCCGGATTACTTTTTTACCTTACGTTGGTTATATCTGGTCCCATTGTGATCTGGTATTTTGGAGGAGTACAATTATTGTTTTTTGCCGTTGGTTTAATTATGCTCAGCCGGATTATGATCTCCCTTTCCGCCGGACAAAATCCCTGGATTAATTTGGTGTTGCATCCATTTCAGATGATATTTTTGCTGATTTTATCAGTTTTATCAATTCAAAAGCACTTTACAAAAACCATTACCTGGAAAGGAAGAACCATACATACATGAAAAGCAATAAGCCGTTAATTAGTAGTATTCTGATCATTTTGTTTCATGTGGTTGGTTTGATTGGATTTCTTACACCCTCGCTAAGCCCTCTGTTTATAAAAATAGTTCCGTTCCATTTGTTGCTCATGATGCTGTTGTTAATTTTTGCGCATCCCGATAGGAATAAAGAATATTGGTTATTTATTGTTGTGACTTACTTTGCAGGATTTATTATTGAACTTTTGGGCGTTACCAGCGGTTTAATTTTTGGATCTTATCATTATGGAGATACGCTTGGCTGGAAGATATCTGAAGTGCCGCTATTGATCGGAATCAATTGGGTGATTTTAATTTATTGCACTGGCGCTGTAGTAAAACGGTTCAAAATCAAAAGCTACATCGTCAGATCATTAATTGGAGCACTTTTTTTGGTTTTGCTGGATATTTTAATTGAGCCCATTGCCATCAAATTTGATTATTGGCGTTGGGACGAAATGAACATTCCATTTCAAAACTATATTGCCTGGTTTGTCTTTTCTTTTATCATGCTTCAATTTTTCTTCGCCAGGCAGTTCAGAAAGAAAAACCTTTCAGCAGATACGATGCTGATTTGTCAGGTGGTTTTCTTTCTGGTTCTTAATTTGTGGTCATACTGATAAACAATTTTGTATTTTTGTGATTTCAAACCTGTTAGTTTTTCTGGCGGGATAAAATTTAGGATATGAGTTATAATCTTCAGGTTTCTATTGATCGCGATTCGGGCTTTTGCTTTGGAGTAGTTTATGCAATAGATATGGCCGAGGAAATTTTGACTGAAGACGGCTATTTATATTGTTTGGGCGATATTGTGCACAACGATGAAGAAGTTAAGCGCTTAAAGTTGAAAGGTTTAAAAATCATCTCGCATGAGGAATTAAAAGATCTTCATAACGAAAAAGTACTGATCAGAGCACATGGCGAAGCACCGGAAACGTACAAATTAGCTTTAGAAAATAATATCACCTTAATTGATGCTTCTTGCCCGGTTGTGTTGAAACTTCAGAATCGCATCAAAAACTCGCATGACGCGAAAGAGAAAATTTTAATTTTTGGAAAACACGGTCATGCCGAAGTAATTGGTTTGCAAGGTCAAACCAATGACGAAGCTTTGGTATTTCAGGATATTGCGGAACTCGAAGATGTTGATTTGCCGAATAAATTCACGCTCTACAGCCAAACCACAAAAAGCACCGACAAATTTTACAAAATTAAAGATGAATTGATCAATCGTGGTTTTGAAGTGAAAGCAAATGATACCATTTGTCGTCAGGTTTCAAACCGGTATGATGATCTGGCAACGTTTGTGAAAAGTTTTGATCGTATAGTTTTTGTATCAGGAAAAAAGTCTTCGAACGGTAAAGTACTTTACGAAGTTTGCCGACAGTATAACCACAACACTTATTTCATTTCCAAGCCGGAAGAATTAGAAATAAGTATGTTCAATCCGGGAGATAAAGTTGGTATTTGCGGAGCCACATCAACGCCAATGTGGTTGATGAAAAATGTTAAAGAGGTATTAGAAACCTATTAATCTGTTCAATCTTCAGTTGATGATGAAAAGCCAGCAAAAAATAGCCGTATTAATTGCTGCGGTAATTATTGCTGCATGGGCTGTTTGCATCGTTTATTTAATGAAATGGGATTTAAACTTCAATAATCCGCTGGTTTACGTGATGATTTTGGTACAAATGCATTTGTACACAGGTTTATTTATCACTGCTCATGATGCGATGCATGGAACTATATCGTCAAACAAAAAGTTAAATTTCCTAATCGGGCAAACCTGTACGCTTTTATACGCTTTATTTCCTTTCCAAAAATTAAACAGCAAACATCACAAACATCACCGTTTTGTACACACAGAAGATGACCCGGATCACCACGAGGGGAACTTTTTTACCTGGTATTTTAACTTTATTAAAGAATATATTTCCTGGTGGCAAATTGTATTAATGGCGATTATATACAATGTTTTAAAACTTTGGATCCCGGAAACAAACCTTCTACTTTTTTGGGTTTTGCCTTCGCTGCTAAGCACTTTGCAATTATTTTATTTTGGTACCTGGTTGCCACATCATGGCGATCATTCCAATAAGCATTCTTCCAGAAGTCAACCGGAAAACCATTTGCTGGCTTTCTTAAGCTGCTATTTCTTTGGCTATCATTATGAGCATCACGATTCACCATCAACTCCCTGGTGGAAATTGTGGAAGTTAAAATCTTCGCGTTACCGCGAGATTTAGTCACCACTCAGTAAAAAGGCTAATTTATTATTCTTTCAGATTTCTGAGATTTATCTTTTGCAGTACTTTTATGGCCTATGCAAATTCTGAAAAAGCTTTTATTATTGATTCCATTGTTTCTTTGCCTTGAGGCGAAGTCTCAATCCACACAATTGGAAGCCGGAATTATTAAAGGGCAGGTTACTGATGCCTTAACCAATGAATATTTGGAGGGCGTAACTGTTCAAATTCAAAATCAAACGCGTAGTGTTAGCACCGATTCTTTAGGGTTTTATAACATTGAGAATCTAAAACCGGGGATTTATAATATCCAGTTCAGGTACGTAGGCTACAAATCATTTATCGCTTTTGATGTTCTAGTGAATAATTCAAAGCCGAGTATTGTAAATGCTTCTTTAGAAACGAATGCAGAGGTTTTGAATGAAGTTAGAATTGATCTTCCTGTTTTTTATAAACCTGTTGAAAGTCCGGTTTCATTACGAAATATTGGTTCGGCAGAGATCAAGCGAAATCCTGGCGGAAACCGGGATATTTCCAAAGTAATTCAATCTCTACCGGGAGTTTCTGCGCCGGTGAGTTTCAGAAATGATATAATTATTCGGGGTGGCGCTCCAAATGAAAATAGATTTTATATTGATGGTGTCGAAATTCCCAACATCAATCACTTTGCTACGCAAGGTTCTTCCGGCGGACCGGTTGGTTTAATTAATGTGGATTTTATCAGGGAAGTAGATTTCTATTCGGGAGCTTTTCCGGCAAGTCGTGGAAACACATTGAGTTCTGTTTTTGAATTTAAGCAGAAAGATGGAAGATCTGATCGGTTTGGCGCTTCCTTAACTGCGGGTTCCAGCGATGTAGCGGCAACGTTTGAAGGTCCAATATCTAAGAATACTACGTTTCTGTCTTCATACCGATACTCTTACTTGCAAGGTTTATTTAAATTAATTGGATTGCCATTTCTCCCTTCTTATCAGGATTTCCAGTTTAAAACCAAGACCAAATTCAATTCTAAAAATGAACTGACATTGCTTGGATTAGGTGCAATTGATCGATTTAAATTAAATTTTGGCGCAGAACTAACTGAGCTAAATCAATATATTTTACAAAATATACCGGTTAATAGTCAGGATAATTATACCGTTGGTGCCAATTTTAAAAACTACCATGATAAAGGATATTCCACCTTTGTTTTGAGCAGAAACTTTTTAAATAATTCTGCGATAAAATATCAGGACAATGATAAAAGCAAAACCAGAATTCTGGATTACACTTCGCGTGAAATAGAAAACAAACTCAGATTTGAAAATTATAATGGTTTGGGTAATTATCGCTTAACGTTCGGTGCCGGAGTAGAATCTGCATATTATCAAACCAACACCGTAAATATTTTGCCATTCAATTCGGATATCTATAATTCAGAAATAAGTTTTTTTAAATATGGCTTGTTCAGCCAGTTAAGCCGACAATTAGATCAGGGTAAATTAAATCTTTCATTGGGATTAAGAGCAGACGCCAACACGTATTCTGAGAAAATGAATGATCTGTTGAAAACCATTTCGCCAAGGTTTTCAGCATCATATAACTTCACTCAAAAATTAAGTGTCAATTTCAATACCGGAAGATATTATCAGTTGCCAGCTTATACCATTTTAGGCTATCGTGCTTCAACGGATGGACCGTTATTGAATAAATCTGTTGATTACATTAATTCAAATCAAATAGTTTTAGGCCTGGAATATAATACGCAGGCAAACCGCCGGTATACTTTGGAAGGTTTTTATAAATCTTATGGAAATTATCCAATAATCCGTGTTTTAGGAAATGATATTCCGTTGGCTAATTTAGGAGCTGATTTTGGCGTAATTGGTAATAAACCTGTAACCGGGTTTACAAAAGGGAGAAGTTACGGACTGGAATTTCTGGCTCAGCAAAAGCTGAATAAAAACTTTTACGGTTTGGCTGCTTTAACTTTATTCAGGAGTGAGTTTCAGGATAAAAATGAGCAATATGTTCAATCATCATGGAACAGCAGATATATATTGAGCATGACCGCCGGAAAAATATTTCCTAGAAATTGGGAGGTAGGTACTAAACTCCGCATTGCGGGTGGAAGTCCGTATACACCTTATGATATATCACTTTCGTCTTTAAAAGAGAATTATTCGATCTATCCTCAGGGAATCCAAAATTACGATTTGCTTAATCAAAACACGCTGTCAGATTTTTATCAGCTTGATTTACGGGTAGATAAAAAATATCCTTTCAGAAAATTTAATCTGAACATATATTTGGACTTTCAGAACTTAACCAATAATAAGTATGAGCTTCAGCCCATTCTGACTTTGGATCGTGATGCTGCAGGAATGCCGCAGGATGATCCGACTAATGCGGACAAGTTTAAAACCAAGTTGCTGAAAAATGAAAGCGGTAACGTGTTACCTACATTAGGTATTATTTTCGAACTATAAAAATGAGTAAAAAAGGTATTTTATTAATCAATTTAGGTACACCAGATAGTCCGGCAACTGCCGATGTAAGAAAATACCTTAAGGAGTTTTTAATGGATGGAAGAGTTATCGATGTAAATCCGGTGGTTCGAAATTTTTTGGTTAAAGGAATTATTGTTCCCTTCCGGGGACCGAAATCTGCCAAATTATATAAAGAAATTTGGTCCGAAGAAACTGGTTCTCCTTTGCTGCATTATAGTAAACTTCAGAAAAAACTTTTGCAGGAAAGTTTGGGTGATGATTATCATGTTGAACTGGCCATGCGTTATCAAACTCCGTCTATTGAAGAAGCTTTAGAAAAGTTAAAAGATGCTCAGGTTGAAAGTATAAAAGTGATTCCGCTTTTTCCGCATTACGCTTCTGCGAGTACAGGTTCTGTATTAGATAAAGTGATGAAGCTGATCAGTAACTGGCAAACCATTCCTAATTTATCGTTTGTAAATTCTTTTCATAACAATGAAAAGATGATTGAAACTTTTGCGCAGAATGCAGAAAAATACCAGCCCGAAACTTTTGATCATATTCTTTTTAGTTTCCACGGATTGCCACAACGGCAATTGGTAAAATCAGATCATTCCGGCGAGCACTGTTTGAAGGTAGAAAACTGTTGCCAGACTTTAACGGAAAATAATAAATTCTGCTATTCAGCCCAATGCTATGATACTGCCCGTTTAATTGCTGAAAAAATGAATATTGAAAAAGATAAATTCACTGTTTGTTTTCAATCCCGTTTAGGAAAAGATCCATGGGTTCAGCCTTATACCAGCGAGGTAATTAAGGATCTTGCCGCAAAAGGAATTAAGCGTTTGCTTGTTTTTTGTCCTGCTTTTGTAGCGGACTGTTTAGAAACAGTATATGAAGTAACCGTTGAGTATGGTGATGAATTTAAAGCTTTAGGCGGCGAACATGTGCAATTGGTAGAAAGTCTGAACGATCATCCAATTTGGATATCAGCTTTAGCAGATATGGCAAAAAGTTAATTGTCGGGTTTAAAAACCTGATCGAGAATAATGTTTGTTGCGCCAATTTTACTTTTAATATATTCTTTTGCTTTTAAACCTGATTTGATCCTTTCGCTTTCATCTTTCAACCGATTAAATACTTGCTTCAATTCGTCTGAGATTTTGATTGTAAATGCCGCATCTAATTCAATCAAATCTTTGGCTTCCGCGAATTTTTGATATTTAGGTCCGAAAATTACGGGGATTCCGAATGCAGCCGCTTCAAGAGTATTGTGAATTCCTGCTCCAAATCCGCCACCGATATAAGCTATATCACCATATTGGTAAAGAGCAGATAACATTCCGATGTTGTCAATAATTAAAATGGATTTATCTGAGAGTCCTTTTTCTGGAAGTTGAGAGTAGCGTTGTGTTTTATCTTTAAACTGATTTTCCAGGGCAACTAATTTCTCATCCGAAATTTCGTGCGGCGCAATAATAAACTTCCATGTTTGATTTTCACTATGTAGTTCTGAAAGTAATTTTTCATCATCCGGCCAGGTGCTGCCGGCAACAAGGGTAGAACTTCCCCCGCAAAAATCTTTTACCAAAGGAATCTCTTTCACTGACTGGGCGTTTTCAAATACCCGGTCAAAACGCGTATCGCCGCTAAGGCTGACATTTTTTATATTAATTGAATCTAGCAATTCAACACTTTTTTCATTCTGAACAAAGAAATGAGTAACACAATGAAGCATCTCACGGTATATTTTGCCGTACCATTTAAAAAATATCTGATTCTCTCTAAAAATTCCTGATATAATGTAGAGTGGAATATTGTTCTTTTTTAATTCTTTAAAATAGTAATACCAATATTCGTATTTAGTAAAAATTGCAATTTCAGGATTGATTAATTTGATAAATTCTCTTGCATTGAATCGGTTGTCGGCGGGGAGATAAAATACATTTTCAGCTAAAGGATAATTTTTGCGGACCTCGTATCCGGAAGGAGAGAAGAAAGTAATAATGATCTTCTTCTCAGGATGGGAAATTTTCAGATGTTCAATAACAGTTCTTCCCTGTTCAAATTCGCCCAACGAGGCAAAATGAAACCATACTTTAGGGTCATGGTCTTTCAGATCTGATTTGATTTTGGACAGTAAATTTTTTCTGCCATTTACTAATGCTTTTGCTTTTAAATTATTGAATGAAGCAACCCAGATGAGGAAACTATATAATTTAACTATCAGATTGTATAAAGCAAGCATTCAGAATTTTATTAACTTCGCCGAAGTTAATATTTAACAGCAATTAAATAAAATCTTGCTTGTTGAGCGGGGTTTTTAGGCAAAATTCTTAATTTAATTATGCAAAGTAAACGGGATATTTAATTATCATAAATGAAAAACAGAAAAAGAGTTTTAATTACCGGTGCAGCCGGATTTCTAGGGTCGCATCTTTGCGACAGATTCATTAAAGAAGATTTTCACGTAATCGGGATGGACAATCTGATTACTGGTGATCTTAGAAATATTGAACATCTTTTTAAATTGGAAAACTTTGAGTTTTACAATCATGATGTTTCTACATTTGTTTATGTTGCCGGCGAATTAGATTACATTCTGCATTTTGCATCACCTGCGAGCCCGATAGATTATCTTAAAATCCCGATCC
>JBDTLL010000036.1:0-13778 GCA_039934815.1 Daejeonella sp.
TTTCTGCGCTGTATTCAACGCCGTGTTGTTTTAAATATTCAATTTCGGCTTCGCGGCTTAATTTCAAATCACGGATAGGTGTAATTATTTCAACATCAGGAATCAATATGTTGAAAATCATATCAAACCTAACCTGATCATTTCCGGCACCGGTACTTCCGTGCGCAACGTAATCAGCGCCGATTTTTTTAACATAATTGGCAATTGCTGTTGCCTGGCTCACACGCTCTGCACTTACAGAAAGCGGATAAGTTGCATTTTTTAACACATTTCCAAATACCAGATACTTAATACAGTTTTGGTAATAGTTTTCAGTTTCATCAACTACGGCATGCGAGGCAACGCCTAAATTGTATGCTCTTTTTTCAACTTCTTTTAACTCATCGTCAGAAAAACCACCGGTGTTTACCAACACAGAATGCACTTCTAAGCCTCTGTCCTGAGATAAATAAATGGAACAAAAAGAGGTGTCTAAGCCACCACTAAATGCCAGTACAACTTTCTTTTTCATTTAAATTTGATTTCTTAACAGGATGAAATTCATCCGTTAAAATTTATTTTGATTAGTAACCGGGATTGAAGAATAATAGCGGTAGAACAACGCGAGCTGTTTTTTTCACTTTGGCTTCAATCTTTTTAAGCAAATTGGCTTTATGAGAAAGCTTTTTCATTTTTTTCTCAATTTCCTTTGCTTTTTCTTCCGGATCCCAAAGCATGGCCGTGCACATGCAGTTCTTACGATCTTTACTTTTCAGGATTTCAAAATTTACGCAACTCTGGCAGCCTTTCCAAAAATCTTCATCCTGAGTCAATTCAGAATAAGTAACAGGCTCATAACCGAGTTCGGAATTAATTTTCATAACTGCCAAGCCGGTAGTAAGTCCGAAAATTTTTGCGTCAGAATATTTCTTGCGGGATAATTCAAAAACCTTGTACTTAATTGCTTTTGCTAAACCGCAGTTTCTAAACTTCGGACTTACAATTAAGCCGGAATTGGCAACGAATTTTCCGTGGCTCCAGGTCTCAATATAACAAAAACCGGCCCAGGTGCCATCTTTATGCAAAGCGATAACGGCTTTACCTTCTTTCATTTTCTGAATAATATATTCAGGAGTACGGCGGGCAATACCGGTGCCGCGAGCTTTTGCAGACTCAGCCATCTCATCACAGATAGTGTCTGCGTGGATGATGTGTTTCTCTGTTGCAGGGATTACAACAAATTCGTTTTCTTTCATGTTTGTTGAAGAAAAAATCCGGTTTTAAATTCGGATAAGACTACGTTTTTAGTCTTTGCTTGTAAAAAAATATGTTAGCTAAATTATTTTGCCGGAAGAATACCGGCGTTTTCTGAAGATTTGCCTAAGGCTCAAGCCCTCGGCCTAAATCGTCGTCGCAGACTAAGAATAGTCCTTTTAGAGAAAAAATAAGGCAATACCATATCCGGTTTAACCGCAAAAACTGCGACAGAACTTGTTGGATATGTAATTTGTATGTTCAATTTTGTTGGATACTTTATTTTTTCTGCAAAGTATCAAATAATTTTTCTGAGATACAACACAGAAATCTAATATTTAAAAAATAGTTGTTTGGCTAAACTAAGCTATTACTTTCCGTAATTTAATAATTCGCAGCATATGCAAAAAACGCATGAACGGATAAACAGGATCAAACTCAAACCACTTTTTAGCAAAATTTGGGCTGTTTGGAAATTTATGATGATTGTTTTGGAACAATTCGCCAAGCATTAAAAAATCAAACGGAGTTGTATTTTTTGATTTATCGTTATTATCGAAATTTGAATAACCGTATTTGTGACCGCACCAATTAACAATAGCACCATGAATTGGTCCCATCAAAAAATGTATTGGAAGCAATAAAAACATCCACCATTGTGTTGCAAAGAATATGTAGAAAATAGTGTAAAGCACTCCGAATCCGATGCGGGATAACGCCGTATTACCTAAAAAATCTAAAAATCTCCATTCTGGGAAATTGCCGGTAAAACGCTTTTCGGGAAGATGCTTATACTTTAAAACATCCTGGAAAATATTCTTCGTATGAAAAGTCATACGGAAAATATCTTTAAAGAAATGTGGTGAATGCGGATCTTGTTCTGTATCACTATATGCGTGATGCATACGGTGCAAAATAGCATACGCACGAGGATTTAAAAATGAAGATCCCTGAAAAATATACGTTAATACATAGAAAACTTTTTCCCAGCCTTTGCTGAACGTAAACATTTTATGAGAAGCATATCTGTGAAGAAAAAATGTTTGAAAAAATAAGGAAAGAAACCAGTGGGCGAAAAAGAAAGCTAATATTATCAAGATGTATTTTAAATATGTTCAGGTTATATTAACGGCAAAAGTACATTTTAAGTTTTATCCATTAAGTAGTTATCTCAAAAATTCCGGATCTTTTTTCAAAATGTGACATTTAATAAACCACTATATAACTTGTTGGTCATTGCTGTTTAGTTGTTTAACGTTGTTGCTTATTTGAACTATACCAACCCACCTTTTTTCATTTCTTTTACCGCAAAATCTACAGCTCTGGCAGTAAGAGCCATATAAGTTAGCGAAGGATTTTGGGTTGAAGTCGACGTCATGCAGGCTCCATCAGTTACAAAAACATTCTTGCATGTATGAAGCTGATTCCACTTGTTTAAAGAAGATGTTTTAGGATCATTACCCATTCTCACACCTCCCATTTCGTGAATATCTAAACCTGGAGCTTGTTTACTATCCTGACTTTTAATATTGGTAAAACCTGCTTTTGTGTACATTTCAGTCATTTGTTCAACAAAATCAAGAATCATCTTTTCGTCGTTGTCATCATAATCAACTGAAATATTTAAAGTTGGCATTCCCCATTCATCCTTTTTACTCTCATCAAGACTTACAAAATTCGTCTCTTTTGGGATAGTCTCGCCCATCATATGAGATCCTACGTACCAGGGACCCAGCTCTTTTGAATACAACTGATCTTTCAAGTTCTTGCCAAATCCTTCGGCCCATTTTTCCGACCGGCCAGCATTAAATCCGGCAGCATAACCTCTTAGAAAATTAGTTTCCTGCTTTTCAACGTTTCGGAAACGAGGCATATAGGCACTTGTTGGTCGGCCACCTTTGGTAGTAAAATCTTTGAAATCTTCAGAAATTGCAGAGATTCTTACCCTATAATTATGGAAGGCAAAATATTTGCCGATTAATCCATTTTCATTGCCCAAGCCATTCGCAAAGCGACCGGAACGGGAGTTGAGCAGGATCAGATTGGTGTTAATTGCTCCCGCATTTACAAAAATGACGTCAGCAAAATAGTCAATCTCTTCTTTGGTCCGGGTGTCTATAACTTTCACGCCCGTGGCTTTTCCTTTCTGATCATCATAAATTATAGAATGAACCACGGAAAAGGGCCTTAAAGTTAAGTTACCGGTTTTAGCTGCCCAGGGTAAGGTTGATGAATTGCTGCTGAAGTATCCTCCGTAAGGACAACCCCGCTGACATAAATTTCGATTGAGACATTGTCCACGACCTTGCTCTGCATGAATGGCCTTAGGTTCTGTTAAATGAGCACATCGGCCGTAAATAACATGGCGATCTTTGTAATTCTTGCTGACAACATCTTTAAAATAATTTTCAACCTTGTTGAGCTCAATTGGTGGGAGAAACTCGCCGTCGGGCAGAACCGCCAGGCCGTCTTTATTTCCAGAAATACCCGCAAATTTTTCTACGTAGCTATACCACGAAGCAATATCTTTATACCTGATCGGCCAATCAACTGCAAAACCATCTCGGGCGGGTCCTTCAAAATCATAATCGCTCCAACGCTGCGTCTGCCTTGCCCACAATAACGATTTTCCACCAACCTGATATCCGCGAATCCAATCGAAAGGCTTTATTTGGTTATACGGATGCTCTTTATCTTTTACAAAAAAGTGCTGTGCATCTTCTCTAAAAGCATAACATTTACTAACAATTGGATTTTCAGTTTCAACAACCGCAGGAATCTGATTTCGGTGCTCAAATTCCCATGGATTCATATAAGTTGTGGGATAATCTACCCCATGTTTCACATCCCTTCCCCGCTCTAACACTAAAGTCTTAAACCCTTTTTCACAAAATTCCTTTGCAGCCCAACCGCCACTCATTCCAGAGCCAATTACTATGGCGTCAAATGTTCTATTCTTTATTTTATCGCTCATGATTTCGCTGGGGATGCTAAATTTTGGACAAGTACTGATCCTTCATACTTGCCGGGAATTAAGTTGAAGTTCTTCACTTCCGTGAGATAGTATTTCGAAGTTGTAAATCCCAATAACGTCAGACTTTTGGCGGATCCGTAAAATGACTTAATATTATCCGAAAAGGTCTTATCGTTCTTCTCCAAATTAGTGAGGAGTTCATTTTTTTGAAGAGCACTGAGTTCGTCAAATGCTTTATTATACTTTTCTTTAGTTAATGCTTCAAATTCATGAAATCCGTTCAAAAAAGTTTGTTGCTCTTCCTTCGTGTAGCAATCATCAACCATTTTGAGGACAAACAGATGAGCACTAATATCTCTTGCACCCGGCGTATCCGTCTTTGGGATGATCGTATCCGAAAGAGAAGCCAATGCGTCTTCCTGCCTTCTATTAATATCCAAAAAATTCAGTTTGATAGTAGAATTCTCGTGGAAACAGGAAGGTAGAATCGCGGCTCCTGCCGTTACGATTAAAATATTTCTAATTGCAGCCCGTCTTGTTATGTTCATTTTCTGACATTAAGAAATCCAATATAGAGAATTTTATGCTTTATGATGAGGATTGTTATTTTTTAACCTTATCAACTTTATCATAATATTCGTTTTGAAGTTCAAGCGTTTTAGTATCCGCTTTTATTGCTTTCAACGTTTTGGCAAACGAACTTATTTCATGATCCACGATAAACTTTCCCAATTCTTTACTTGCTTTGGCACCTTCGCCGGCGTAATGATTTGGAAAACCTGCGAACCACCAGATGGGCGTATATGCTCCAGTTATCTTTAAGCGATCCTGATTTGCTCCCGATTCCGCAGTCGCTTGATTCATGCGCATCAATTCCGGTTTCAAATATAAGAGCGTGGATGTTTCTCGTTCTCCGGCGTGCATATCACCTGCCGGATCCGACTTCGACATCTTCTTATATTCTTCGTTATATGCCTGATCTGTTTCCGGCGTATATAGATAGACTACATAATCTTTCCTCTTATTCAACTGAGATTGCATGAAAAAACGCAAAAACTCCGGATTTCCGCCATGACCATTTAAAATCACGATCTTATTAAATCCGTTTCGGGCAATCTCATCACAAGTTGCTTCGAGCAGTCCATATATAACATTGCTCGGCAAGGCAAAAGTACCCGGCTGCTGCCTTGCTTCATTGATTTGACCGAAGTAATAATCCGGAAAAACCACCGCATATTCATTTTTGACCGCCCTCGCTGCTACTTCCCGAACATGAATGAGATCAGTTCCCAATGGTGAATGCGGTCCGTGTTTTTCTAAAATGCCAATTGGCAGCACGCAAGTCCGGTTTGATTTTGTCATCGCCTGGCTCCAATCACTTGTGGTTAGTTCATCCCATCTGGCGGGCAACTCCTGAGCAAAAGAAAAACTACTGATGAATAAAAGGAATATAAAGTATCTCATAATTTGTAATGTTTGTTAGAGTTTATGATTATTAACCAGAGGCTAAAGACTAATTTAATATTTTAATGTTTACCATTCGTATTTCCGCAACACATTTATAAAAGACATTAACAATCTTTAAAAATCTAAGCTTTGCCGACTAAAAAACAATTTCTACATGGCGACTTGAAAATTAAAGTAATTAACCTATCTTTGCAGTCCCTAATTAATGGGGTATTAAAAATTGTTAATTAATTTAAATTCAAGCAAGTGAATACGTTAAGTTACAAAACTGTCTCTGCCAACAAAACGACCGTTAACAAAGAATGGGTAGTTGTTGATGCTCAAGGCGAGATTTTGGGGCGCTTGTCTTCTAAAATCGCAATGATGATTAGAGGAAAAAACAAGCCATCGTACACCCCACACGTAGACTGCGGAGACAATGTGATTGTCATCAACGCAGACAAGATTAAACTGACCGGAAACAAATTCGAAGAAAAAGAATATGTTTCTTACACCGGTTACCCAGGTGGTCAGAAATTTATTTCTCCAAAGGAGTTGATGGCTAAGCATCCTACACGCGTAGTTGAAAAAGCAGTACGTGGTATGTTACCTAAAAATCGTTTAGGTAAAGCCTTATACAAAAACCTTTTTGTATATGCAGGTTCAGAACATCCGCATGCAGCACAATCACCAAAGGCCGTTAAACCGTAATTAAAGGAGAAAAGAAATGTCAATTACTAACACTTCAGGAAGAAGAAAAACTGCAGTTGCCCGCATTTATTTAACCGAGGGGAACGGCGCTATTACCGTAAACGGTAAAGATTACAAAGAATACTTTCCAACATTGCCATTGCAATACGTGGTAACCCAATCATTAGAAGTTTCTGGTTCTACCGGTAAATTTGATGTAACGGTTAACGTTGCAGGTGGTGGCGTAACCGGACAAGCAGGTGCTGTACGTTTAGCTATCGCGAAAGCAATTGTAGAACTGGACCCAGAGAAGAAACCATCTTTGAGCGCTAAAGGACTGATGACACGTGATAACCGTATGGTTGAGCGTAAGAAACCAGGCCGCAAGAAAGCCCGTAAGAAATTTCAATTCAGTAAACGTTAATCTCAGGAGGATCAGACAATGGCAAGAACAACATATCAGGATTTATTGGATGCAGGTGTACATTTTGGTCACCTTACCCGCAAGTGGGATCCGAAAATGGCTCCGTACATTTTCATGGAGCGTAATGGCATCCACATTATAGATTTAAATAAAACATTAACAAAATTAGAAGAAGCTGCTGCTGCGATTAAACAAATCGTAAAATCAGGTCGCAAGGTTTTGTTTGTTTCTACAAAGAAACAAGCTAAAGACATTGTTGCTGAGCAGGCACGTTCTGTAAATATGCCTTACGTAACCGAAAGATGGTTAGGTGGTATGTTAACTAACTTTGCAACTGTACGTAAGTCAATCAAAAAGATGTCTAACATCGATAAAATGACTAAAGACGGTACTTATGATGTTTTATCTAAGAAAGAAAAGTTAATGATACAGCGTGAGCGTATTAAGTTAGAATCTCTTTTAGGAGGTATTGCTGACTTAAACCGTTTACCGGCTGCATTATTTATTATTGATGTTAAAAAAGAGCACATCTCTGTTGCTGAGTCGATGAAATTAAACATCCCGACTTTTGCAATGGTTGATACTAACTCAGACCCATCAAATATCGATTTCCCAATTCCGGCAAATGATGACGCTACAAAATCAATTACATTGATTATGGACGTGATTATGAAAGCTATTAACGAAGGTTTAGAAGAGCGTAAAGTAGAAAAAGATCAGGAAGCTGATAAAGAAGCTGCTGCCGCTAAAGCTAAAGTTGATACTGAAGGAAAAGATGAAGAAGCTCCTGCAAAACGTACCCGCAAGGTTACCGCAGAAACTAACGCACCTGAAACTGGTAAATCAGAAGAGTAAATTTTTTATTATGGGTTGCAGGTTAAATGGTGGAAGCAATTCTAACATCTTACTTACAACCCATAATTTTTATAGATCTAATTAAAAAAGGAAAACATGTCTACAGTACAAATTACTGCCTCAGATGTAAATAAATTACGCCAGCAAACCGGAGCCGGAATGATGGATTGTAAAAAAGCATTAACAGAAGCTAACGGCGATTTCGAAGCTGCAATTGATTACCTGCGTAAAAAAGGTGCTAAAGTTGCTGCAAGCCGTTCAGATCGTGACTCGAACGAAGGTGTTGTTATTTCTAAAACAACTGCTGACGGAAAAAGAGGAATCATTGTTGAAGTTAACTGCGAAACAGATTTCGTTGCTAAGAATGCAGATTTTTTAGCTTTCGCTAACAGCATTGCTGATTTAGCTGTTGAAAAAAACCCTTCTTCTGTTGAAGAATTAGTTGGTTATGATTTAAACGGAACTAAAGTTTCTGATCAGATCTTAGATCAAACTGGTAAAATTGGCGAGAAAATTGGCGTTTCTAAATTTGAAACCGTTACCGGTGATAAAGTTATTGCTTACATCCACGGTAACTACCGTTTAGGAGTTTTAGTTGCGTTGAGCGCTGATGCTGCTGGTGCAGACGAAGCCGGAAAAGATGTTGCGATGCAAATTGCTGCAATGAACCCGGTTGCAATTGATAAAGATGGTGTAGATACCAAAACTATTGAGCGTGAAATGGAAATTGCAAAAGATCAGATCCGTGCAGAAGGTAAACCTGAAGAAATGATTGAGAAAATCGCTGCAGGTAAATTGAATAAATTCTACAAAGAATCAACTTTATTAAATCAGGAGTTTGTTAAAGATTCGTCTAAAACAATTTCTCAGTTTTTAAATGACGTTGAAAAAGGTTTAACTGTAACAGCCTTTAAAAGGGTGCAGTTAGGAGCTTAATATTTGATCCCGATGGAAACATCGGGATTTTTTTTGATCTTTTTTTCTGGAGATTATCATTTAAAGGATGATATTTTCCTACCATGTTTCTAAAAGTTCAATATGAACAATACTAAAAATTTGATGGCCCTTTCTGCGGCCCGTATTTTTACAGGGGCAGAAACACTTCACAATAAAACTATTTTAATTGATCAGGATAAGATCAAAGGAATAGTTGATTCTCAGGAAATTCCTTCCGGTTACGAAATAATAAATTTTGCTAATTCTTCTATTGCTCCCGGTTTAATTGATCTCCAGGTTTATGGAAGCGGCGGAAAATTATTTGGCGGCAAGCCAACTGTAGATGCCCTGCAGCAAATGGAATCTGATTTTTTAAAGCAAGGTTGTACCGGTTTTATGGCAACTGTTGCCACAAATTCAACTGAAATTGTATTGCAAGCTATTGAGTCTGCAAAACTTTTCAGAAAACAGACCAAAGGAGCTTTTTTGGGTCTACATCTGGAAGGCCCATTTTTAAACTCCAAAAAACGAGGAGCGCATCCAGAGAATTTAATCCGTAAAGCCATTTTAAATGAGCTGAAAGAATGGATAAACAGCGCTCAGGGCGAAATAAAAATAATAACTATCGCACCCGAATTGCAGGATATGGAAGTTATTGAATATCTTCTTTCGGAAAACATTATTATTTCGGCCGGGCACAGCAATGCAACATTTACAGAGGCAGAGGTTTTCTTTAAATCCGGCATTCAGGCAGCTACACATTTGTTTAATGCCATGCCTCAAATTCATCACCGTGAACCGGGTTTAGCTACCGCGATTTTTAAAAGCAAACCGTTTGCCAGCATAATTGCAGACGGAGTTCATGTTAGTTACCCGATGATTGATATGGCCAAAGAGCTTTTAGGAGAAAAGTTGTTTTTAATTACGGATGCCGTTACAGAAACAAATGAAGGAATTTATCCGCATATATTTAAAGAAGATCGCTACGTAATGCCCGACGGTACTTTATCCGGATCGTGCCTTTCAATGTTTCAAGCAGTAAGAAATTGTGTTAAACACACGAATATCCAATTAGATGAGGCACTGAGAATGGCCTCAACTTACCCGTCAAATTTAATTCAAAATCAAACAAAGGCAGGTTATATCAAAGCAGATTACCCGGCAAACTTAGTTGTATTTAACGAACAATTAACCATAGAAAACACATGCGTGGCAGGTGTTTTAGATTGAAATTTTAATACTTTTACCAAATTTATTGCCACATGAAATATAAACGTATCCTTCTAAAGTTAAGTGGAGAGGCCTTAATGGGCGAGAAACAATATGGTATAGACATAGATCGTGTTGCACAATATGCCCGGGATATTAAAGCCGTACACGACGAGGGAATTGAGATTGCCATAGTTATTGGTGGCGGAAACATTTACCGTGGGCTGAGCGCTGAAAAAGCTGGAATGGACCGCGTTCAGGCTGATTATATGGGAATGCTTGCCACAGTTATAAACAGTATGGCTTTACAGGATTCTCTGGAAAAAACCGGCGTTAAAACCAGATTACTTACTGCCATTAAAATGGAGCAGATCTGCGAGCCTTTTATCCGCCGCAGAGCGGTAAGACATCTTGAAAAAGGAAGAATTGTAATTTTTGGCGCTGGTACAGGAAATCCATATTTCACAACAGATACTGCTGCTTCATTACGAGCTGTAGAAATTAATGCGGACGCAGTTTTGAAAGGCACAAGAGTAGATGGCATTTACACCTCAGATCCTGAGAAAAACGCAGATGCGGTTCGTTATGAAACGATCACGTTTTCTGAAGTTTACCAGAAAAATCTGAATGTGATGGACATGACCGCAATCACGCTATGTCAGGAAAACAATTTGCCCATTATTGTTTTTGATATGAACAAACCGGGAAATTTTATGCGTATCGCTAAAGGAGAAACTATCGGCACCCTGGTAAAAGGTTAATCAGATAAGCAGAACTATAATCATATCTAAAAACTGAAGAGTTTTGGATGAAATTATTTTTATTATTTTTACTCACCCAAGAGAGAAAATTATGAACGAAATTATAAAACAACAACTTACTGACGCTAAAACTACTATGGAAAAAGCCATAGATTTTTGCGATAGTGAACTTACAAAGATCAGAGCCGGTAAGGCAATGCCTTCTATGCTTGACGGAATTACGGTAGATTACTATGGTACACCAACTCCGCTTAGCCAGATTGGTACTGTAAATACTCCTGACGCTCGCACTTTGGTTGTTCAGCCATGGGAGAAAAACATGCTGATTCCAATTGAAAAAGCAATTAAAGACGCCAATATTGGATTAAATCCTCAGAATGACGGAGTTTTAATTCGTTTGAACGTTCCGCCTTTAACAGAAGAACGACGCAGAGATTTGGTTAAGAAAGTGAAAGAAGAAGCAGAAAAAGGAAGAATCGCAGTTCGTAACATCCGTAAAGATGCCAACGAGAAGATCAAAAAATCTAAAGCAGACGGAAGTTCTGATGATGAAATCAAATCCGGCGAAGCCGAAGTGCAAAAATTAACAGATAATTTTATTGTTCAGGTTGATAAACTGGCTGAAGTAAAAGAAAAAGATATCATGACTGTTTAAACAGTAATGATTATGTAAAATACGGGGAATTGGAGCTTTGCTAAAATTCCCTTTTTTATTTTTACATGCTTTTAATTTGCCGTAAATTCAATTTAATCGTTCATTTCTTTTTTGCGATTACGCTACGATTAACACCTCCCACATGAAAATACTTAGTCAATACCTTAAAAATTATAGTAGCCTTATTATCCTGGCTTTGGTTTTGGCCGCTATAAATCAAATATTTTCATTACTTGATCCCTGGATCTTTCGTAAAATAATCGACAAATATGTAACTCATTACAAGGATTTTACTACCGAAGAGTTTTTTAAAGGTGCGGGGTTATTAATTCTGGCAGCAATGGGCGTAGCCATGGTTTCGCGGATAGCGAAGAATTTCCAGGATTATTATGTGAATGTGATCAGCCAAAGATTAGGCGCAAAAATCTACTCAGACGGGTTACGCCACTCACTCGAATTACCATATTCTGTTTTTGAAGATCAGCGAAGCGGAGAAACTCTAGGGATTTTGCAAAAGGTAAGAACCGATAGCGAAAAACTAATTACATCGTTTATAAACATCGTTTTTACCTCTCTAGTTGGTGTCACTTTTGTGTTTATTTACGCGATAAATATACATTGGTCTATTGCGGTGGTATACATATCCGTGATACCGGTGCTGGGTATTATCAGTTCGGTTCTGAGTAAAAAAATTAAAATAGTACAGAAAACCATTGTAAAAGAAACCACTGCATTGGCAGGTTCTACAACCGAATCATTACGTAACATCGAGCTGGTAAAAAGTCTGGGACTTTCTAACCAGGAAATAAACCGGTTGAATAATACTACCGACAAAATTCTGAAACTGGAACTTAAAAAAGTAAAATATGTGCGGAGTTTAAGTTTTATCCAGGGCACGCTGGTAAACCTGCTACGTAATGGTATTACGCTATTAATGTTGTACCTGATATTTGCCGGGCGCATCACGGTAGGTGAATTCTTCTCCTTGTTTATTTACTCTTTCTTTATTTTCGGCCCTTTGCAGGAATTGGGAAACATCATTAATATCTACCGTGAAACAGAGGTTTCACTGGAAAACTTTAAAAATATTTTAAATATTCCGAAAGAAAAGAAACCTGAAAATCCGGTTCACTTAGAGACGATTACTAATTTAACCTTTGCGGATGTTAGTTTCAGGCATCAAACTGCCAGAAACAATGCGCTTAATCATATTTCATTCAGCACCAATAATGGAGAGACAATAGCTTTTGTGGGGCCTTCCGGCTCCGGAAAAACAACTTTGGTTAAATTGCTGGTTGGTTTATACCCGCCAAATGAAGGAGAAGTTTTATACAACAATGTTTCAGGACAGAAAATAGATCTGGACCAACTCCGCGAAAAAATTGGTTTTGTAACGCAGGACACCCAATTATTCTCGGGAACAATCCGTGAAAACTTATTATTTGTTCGCCCCGAAGCAACAGACGAAGATTGTTTGCGTGTATTAGAAAAAGCTGCATGTCAGAATTTGCTGGCTCGTGCCGATAATGGTTTAGACACGGTAATTGGTGAAGGCGGAGTAAAAGTATCAGGCGGCGAAAAACAACGTCTTTCTATCGCCCGTGCTTTATTACGTCAGCCGGATATTTTGGTTTTTGATGAGGCAACTTCCTCGCTGGATTCATTAACAGAAGAAGAAATTACAGAAACCATCCGTGATGTTTCAATTCTGAAAGATCATATCACCATTTTAATTGCTCACCGTTTGTCAACCATTATGCATGCCGACAAGATTTTTGTGCTGGAGAAGGGCAATATTGTAGAAGCTGGAAACCATGAAGAATTGCTGGATGAAAAAGGTTTGTATTACGCCATGTGGCGCCAGCAAATTGGTGAAAAGGTAGAAGCTGACTTTTAAACACGTAAACCTGATGAATTAAAATTTCATTATTATTGATTATGATTTTAGTTTCACTTCTTTTTATCGGCGGCTTGTTTCGCTTTATTCTAGGTGTAATATGGTTTATTCTGATTGTTGTTGCACTTTTAGATTTGTTTAAAAGCAACCTGGCAATAAATACTAAATTACTCTGGCTGATTGTAATTCTTGTAGCTCCTGTTTTGGGCTCTTTGATTTATTTGCTTTGGGGGAGGCATCAGCGCTAAAAACCGCTTTTAATAAAAAACTGTGAATTTTAGACTGATCTTTATAAAATTCAAGTTCTCCTTAACGAAAACTTCCCCAGATGGGCGGATCTTCTGAAGAAGAAAATTTAATATCAATTTTCGATTGAGAAGGGCTGGGAATTGGTTGGCAATTGTGCTCAGTTGAAGTTGCAACGGGAATATTTATTTCCGCCTTGGTTTCATCATCGTCCTTTGACTTAATTTTTACAAGCAGTCTATTTTGATACTTCATACATTTTTAAATATGTAGACGTGACTATAAAAATTAGTTATTGTATTCTTAGTATCCAAGATAAGAAGAATCTTAGTAGCAATCTTTCATCATGTTCAAATTGTGAAACTTCCAGCACACAAGTGTTGAAAAGAATTCACTTAATGCGGATGAATTTCTTTCAAACTCAATGGAACTAATTTTTTGGTTTTGAGATA